>PAEG01000053.1 GCA_002703045.1 Acidimicrobiaceae bacterium | reverse complement strand
AGGGGCGCCAACAAGAAGATCCATCCTTCCATCACCATCAAAATCGCCAGTATCAGTCACCGAACCAAACCGGTCACCACTCTCAGCACCTATCCAACCCGCAGGCATAAATCCCGGCGTATTCTGATCAATCTGGTTCGAATCAGGCTGTGATGGGTCAAACGGGGCAGAGCTATCTGCGCAAGCATATCCATCGTTTCGAAGTGGAGTCCCATATGGGACTTCTTGCCAGTTTGTTGTTCCTAAATGATCAGGGTAGGTGACTTTTGTAGTGCCATGGCAGGCAAAAATTTTTCCAAAGTAAATTCTACTGACAGGAAGACTCTGTGGCAGAGTTTCATCATAATGAAGGTGGGTCCCTGTATAGGTGCATCCCGAACAGCCTGCGTATCCGATTAAGTCACCTATTTCAACCCAGTCACCTACGTTCAAAGTTGCATTAACGTAAGCAAGATGGATATATCTGGCCCAATGGTCACCATGGTCGACTGAGATCCAGTTTCCTGCTCCTCCGTTGCAATATCCGGAGCCAGTAGCAGGTCCGCAGCCTTCAAATGCTTGTTTAACTGTCCCAGCTCCGGCGGAGTACACAGGGTGGTTAAATGGAAGTTCAAAATCAATCCCCCATGTTGAATGGTGGTTACCGCAGGATCCCGTCCCTCCAGTAGCTAGAGTGCACCAAATATCGTATTCCCCGATGAATGGCATCCATGATGCGTCTGTAGTAATACCTGGGTCTGCCAGGACATCTGGAGCTGATTTGACATCGGCAATCATCACACTAGCTATCAGTAGGAAAACTGATAGGAGCACCTTGAAAAGTTGTTTCGGTTTGTATAGGTAAGCTCGTTTGAAGGTCATCTCTGAAGTCCTTGTTACTAACCGTTAACTGTACATTCATCAAACCTGTTTAGAATGTCGCCCTAGGCAGAAAGATTTTCAGAGGGTAGGGGAATTTTCACAGGATTGTTAGAATCAATTTATGTCAAGTATTTGCCAAGTAACCGGAAGAAAACCAGCTTTTGGAAATAATGTTTCCCACTCGCATAGGAAAACGAGACGTCGATGGAACCCTAATGTCCAAGTAAAGAAGTTTTGGGTACCGAGCGAGAAACGGTGGGTAAAACTTACTGTGAGCGCCAAAGGCATCAAAACTATCAATAAGAATGGAATTGAAAGTGTCCTCGCTGATATGCGGCGACGAGGAGAGAAGGTTTAAATGCCAGCCGGAAGCGATAAACGACCTGTTATTAAACTTAAGTCAACTGCTGGAACTGGATATACGTATGTGACTAACAAAAATAGGGTCAACAGTAGAGACCGTATTGAACTTCGGAAGTATGATCCAATAGCGCGTAAGCATGTTGTCTTTAAGGAAGAGAAGTAGCGCTCTTCTCCGCCACCGGCATGGAACTCAGCGTCAAAGAGCAGCGAGAAGCTCTTAGTACTGTCTTAATGGATGATGATGTAGCTGGAGCGCTTTGGAGTTTTGTTGATAGTGGGTTGGCAGACAAGATTGTTCCTGAGCTTCCGGCTCTTCGACTTGAACAAGATCCTATTCATCGGCATAAAGAAGTTCTCTCGCACACTATTGCTGTAACGGCAAAAACAACACCGGACTTAGTTCTTCGTCTGGCGGCACTATTTCATGACATCGGTAAACCCGCTACGCGAAGGATCCAGGACGGAGGAGTTACTTTCCGCCACCATGAGGCTGTCGGGGCAAAAATAACGAAAAAGCGGCTCCGTCAACTTGAATACCCAGAAGAGGTCATCGGCGATGTTTCTGAACTAGTCCGACTTTCGGGAAGGTTCAAAGGATATGCACAAGGTTGGGGTGACTCGGCTGTCCGAAGATATGCGAGGGATGCTGGACATCTCCTAGGGAAACTAAATGACCTTGTTCGCTCAGACTGTACTTCTCGCCACGAGCGGATCCATCTTGAGATCCGTCATCATGTCGACGATTTGGAACGCCGAATAGGAGAACTTGCTGACGAAGAGAGAAAATCTGCAGAAAGGCCACTTTTAGATGGGCAGGAAATTATGCAGCGCTTCTCGGTAGACTCTGGCCCAAGAGTCGGGCAAGCTTTGAAATTCCTCTTAGAATTGAAACGGAACAACCCAGATTTGGATAGGGAGCATACAGAAAAAGAGCTCGATATTTGGTGGGAGAACTTCGATTCCTAAGCCTGATAGGGATTACCAGAGTTGATCCGTGTAGATATCAGTTCCGACGATAGTTGGAATGAAAGGCGCCGCTAGCGATACAGTTGCAAGACCTGATTCACTAATTGTGTTTGCATAACTATGAAAGAGTTCCCATAAGTTACGTGGGTCATCTTCAAGAAAGAACATCTGATTGGTGCGTTCCTNATTTCCAGTGGGTGAACCAAGNTCCATTGGAGCATTCCCGTCAATGTCATCGTTTCGAGGGATAGGCTTCCAATTNACACAAGAGGCTATTGGGGANCCTGAAGACATGACGGATGGTAAGGCTTCNCTCTCGATAAAGTCCCGTAANTCATCTTCGGTNGTTCCTTCAGAGCGATCTAGGAAGATATTCCCGAGCCCTTTATATGGGTGGTCAAAGGAGAGTTCGATTGGGACNTGATCATCATCCCNGTAGTAAGNCCACGGGGAGTTAAACATAACGGTNTGTGCGTGTTGTCGTTCGGGAAATCCTCGGTCATTTGCATAGAGGTTCCATACTTGTTCGGCTGCCCACTTAAAATGTTCATCATGTTTGCCCTCTAAAACGAAATAAGTTGCCANNTAAGAGCCTCGGTCAGTCGGGGTAGCAACATTGCTATCAAGTGGGAATCTCATGTCCTTTAGCTCTCGTGTCGCAACCCAGCGCTTTCCTGCGAAAAGCCAAGGGCCAATAAGACAACCAGCATAAAAATGATCCCGCTCATACCATCGGTTGTATTCAACCTCGTACCCTTTGTTTGGGTCGACGAGCGTGTAGAGCATACTTCCTGCTCGTACGGGGTATTCGTTCATGAGGTCTCCTTACATTTTCTCATTTCATTATTATCAGAGTCTGGAATCAAGTGCCATCAAAATTAGGACTACGTTTTTCCATAAAGGCAGCTATGCCTTCTAGGTAATCGTTGCTTTCATAGCATTCATCTGTTGCTGCTTTCACCTCATCAGCGGTAGCTTTACCAACCAAATAAGCCAAACTAATTTTTGCTGCTAGCAGAGTCTTCGGTGCTAATTTGCATATTTGAGTAGCAAGAGAGTGAACAACTTCCTTTAGTTGTGATTTTTCGCTGATTCCATGGATCAAACCAATCCGGTGTGCTTCAGATGAATTAATAGTCGTTGCGGTAAGGACTAAGTGTTTTGCATGGGCAGGTCCGATGATTTCAGTAAGCGACTCTAAAGCTGCATGTGGGAAAGCAATGCCAAGTTTTGCAGGGGGTACTGCAAAGCTAGCTTCCTCACTAGCAAACCTAAGGTCACATGCTAAGGCGATAGCCAGTCCACCTCCGCGACAAGCTCCATGAATCATCGCAATAGTTGGAATGGGTGCATTCTCGATAGCTTTGTGAGCATCTAATTCTGCTTTATCGTATGCACTCGCATTTTCTTTGTGCCGTAGGTTTAAGAACTCTGAAATATCTGACCCCGCCCCAAATGCCTCTTCTCCTTGCCCTTGTATAACAATTACCCGAACATCTGCGTCGGTTAGTTCCTCAATAGCGGCAGGCATCATCTGATACATGGAAAAATTCATAGCATTACGGTTTCCCGGATTGGCTATCGTTAACCACCCTATGTGGCCAGTTTGATCTGTATGTATGTAACCATTTGGGTTTTTTATCATCGGGCCTTAAACCATTTGAGATTGATTTTTTTAAATTTCGAGTATCCCACGCTCAATCAGATTTTCGATTGTAACATTATCCATTTTGAGNATTTCGCTAACGATTTCGACAGTATGTTCAGCCAGGTCAGGAGAAGGGAATGTCAACGGCCCTNCCATAGTTTCGCTTTCCCAAGCTGGCCCCTCTAGNTTCATGTATCCAACACCAGGTTGATCGATTTCGAGATTCCAGCCTCGTGCNCATAAGTGGACGTTATCGAGCAACTCCATACCAACTAGCATCGGTCCGCATGGAACNCCAGCTTTCTGCANGATGTGAAAGACATCGTCACGGTTTTGGCTTCNNNTCCATTGCGAAAGATTATTATTAATGAGTTCTGCATTTTCCATGCGACCTTCTAGGGTGCTTAGAATTTCTTGTTCTGCCCACTCTGGAGATCCCATAGCGCTTACAAGAGCCTGCCACTGAGAAGTTGTTTCAACTGAAATAACTACCCATTGTTCNTCGCCTGNGCATTGATAAGGCCCACGAGGGCAACGTTGTGGATGGAAGTTTCCTTTAGGNCCTGTAGAGCCAGAANCTAAATCCTCCTGTAACAGCTTTTCTGCGATTANATTTACAACCACNTCAACCTGAGCNACCTCTGTGTGAGTGGGGCTACTTTGTGTTTCCCGCCCTATCAAAGCGGAGATACCAGCAAGTGCGCATAGNCTTCCAGCGGCGTGATCTGGAAAAATTGTCCCATTCGTAGCTGGCGGATCATCGTCGTCNTAATCCCAAAGGTGTAANAGCCCCCCGTAAGTTTGCGTTGTGGGCCCATATCCAGTCCAATGGCTATTTGGCCCACTAGAACCAACCAGTTGGCTACTAACCATAACGATCTCTGGGTTAATAAGCTTCAACGTTTCAAAACCTAATCCCATCGAATCCATAACACCGCTGGCGCTATTTTCAACGAGGACATCAGATTCTTCTAGGAGCTTTTGTATTATTTCTAGACCTTCCTCGGTCTTAACATTACAGCCGAAGCTTCTCTTGCTCCGAGAGGAAGAAGCGAATGAAGGAGACGTCTCGCTTAATGCTACTAGCCGAATAAAATCCGGATATGTTCGACTTTCAACCTTTATTACATCAGCGCCATATTCACCTAAAAGCCTTGATGTCTCTACACCTACACCGCCAATACCAAAATCAAGGACACGTACCCCAGACAGAGGCAGCTCAATTTTCTCGAAGGGTTTTTTACGCTCGATTCGATCGCTAGTAAAAGTAAATCCGTTATGTTCCCCTAACTTAGGGGCACGCGACGTGAAGCCATGCCTTGAACCGTCAAGCTCGAAAAACCCTGAGGCAATTTTTCCAGTTTCACCGCTAGCCATTTCAACTTCAGTGAAGGTGCCTCGCTCTTGGAGATGACGATCGTTAAGCACTTCATCCGTTTTAAGTAAAGGAGTAACGACAATACCGCGGTTCTGACCCTCAACACATATGTCCAGCATTCGTTTATCGGCGAAGAATTCCTCGTATGCAGGATTCAAAACGTCGGCATTCATGATTCTGTTGCCTACCTGAGACCAGAATTCTTTATCTCCAAACGCCTCGGGTTTTCCCATCCAGTCCCATAATGACTCCCATTGTCTTGGACTCAAGATAACCATTCGGACCCAACCGTCAAGGCATTCGAAAATGGGGTACATAAAGCCTCCGCCTTGACGGACCTCGTTGTATGGTCGTCCAGCGGCTTTCAGAACAGAAGCATTTGAGTATGACCAATCAGTGGTTGCAGCCGCCGCAGTCATGATGGCAAGGTCTATGCGCTGTCCTACCCCCGTTCGTAATTTTTGATAGAAACCAAGGACGGTAGCAACTGCAGCTGAAATAGAAGCAATATCTGTAGCCATAGNTGTNGGCGGAAGAAGGGGAGTTTTGTTGGCGATTCCGGCCTTAAACATCATTCCGCTAATTGCCTCAAGAACGTCATCATTNGCAATAAGNCCTGAATATGGACCTGAAGATCCGAAAGGAGTGATTGAGGTAATCACTANATGAGGAAANATCTCAGCGATTGAATCAATCGACGAGTTATAAAGATTTTCTCCACTTTCTATCCATATATCAGCTTTACTAAGGAGATGAGTGAACTCTTCGTATCCTTCTTTGGTTGAGGTATCGAGCGAGATACCTGACTTATTTGCATTCCTCCATAGAAACCCCAAGCTTTCACTATTTGGAGAAAAAGGGGCAGCTTGACGTAAGTTAGACCCTTGTGGGGGTTCAATAAGAACGACGTCGGCACCTAGATCCGATAGCAATCTTCCACATAACTCGCCACAGTTATTAGTTGTATCTACAACCCGCAAACCCGCAAGTGGGCGTTCCAATATTCACCTCCGCATCTTCTGATAATCAAGTGTTGCAGATTTTGTGCCATCAGCAAATTAGAAAGTATGTGTAGGGGCTAGTTAGCCGTTGACGTCAACAACTACTCTTCCCCGAACCTTGCCTTGTAAAATCTGATCAGCGACATTGATTGACTCTTCTAAGCTGACAACTTGTGTCATCTGTTCCAGTTTGTCGGGGTCTAGGTCAGCCGCCATTCGGTCCCAAGCCAGTTTCCTTCGAGCGAAAGGTTCATAAACAGAGTTAACTCCAACTAAAGTGACCCCGCGGAGTATAAAAGGCATTACTGACGTGGTTAGGTCCGCACCCTGAGCTAAACCACATGCTGCTACGCAACCATTCTGATTTGTTTGCGCAATAGCATTTGCCAAAGTATGACTTCCAACCGCATCGACCACACCAGCCCATCGGGTGGCCTGCAGCGGCCTGGGGTTCTCTTCCCCTAATTCATTCCGGTCAATAATCTCAGATGCTCCAATGTCAGTTAAGTAGTCTGATTCTTCGGGCCTCCCAGTCGAGGCAACGACTTCAAAACCAAGTTTTGCTAGAATGGCAACAGCTGTGCTGCCGACCCCACCTGATGCACCAGTAACGAGAACAGGGCCGCTNTCTGGNGTCACTCCATGCTCNTCGAGNGCTAGGACGCACAGCATCGAAGTGTAACCCGCTGTTCCGATAGCCATAGCTTGTTGGGTGGTAAAAGCGTCAGGTAGCGGCACCAACCAATCCGAAGAGAGGCGTGATTTCTGAGCTAGTCCTCCCCAATGTGATTCACCAACTTCCCAACCATTAAGCACAATTTGGTCNCCAACGTTGTANTCAGAACTTTCACTAGAACTCACAGTGCCAGCTAAATCNATCCCAGGAATCATGGGGTAGCTGCGAACTACTCCCGGTTTCCCCATAATTGCTAGTCCGTCCTTNTAATTGATNGTCGAGTATTCNACATCAATCGCAACATTATGTTCTGGTAAATCCGCCTCATCAAGGTCAGTAATTTCAGCAGAAACGTTTTTCTCTTCATCTCGAGTTAAGTAAATAGCTTTAAACATGACACAGATCCTAGATGCTCAATTGGGGTGAAGGCATACCCATTGTAAAGAAATCATTAACAGATCATCGAAATTCAGAACTTNAAGTCCTCGGATGAACCTGGTTCTAGATAAATAATCTTGGCGAGAGGTTCAACCTCTCGTATCCGGTTTTCGATAGTGTCAACATCACCGCTGATATCGGAGGGCGAAGTNTCTCCNCTGAACTCAATTTTCGCTGCTACTAAGAGGGTTTCAGGACCTAAATATTCTGTTCTCATGTCAATAAGGGATAANACTTCTGGAGAGCTAGTAATGGCATTTTCAATTCTTACTACCTGCTCAGGTAAAGCCCCCTCGCCGATTAAAAGACTCTTAGTCTCGATCGCCAAAATAATTGCAATTAACCCAAGCAGGATACCAATCGATAATGTGCCGATTCCATCCCAGANTGCNTTTCCGGTAATNTCTGCNATCAGAACACACACAAATGCAAATACAAGACCCATCAGAGCTCCGAAATCTTCAAGAAGTACAACGGGTAATTCTGGAATGCGGGATCTTCGGATAAAGCTTTTCCAAGAGTGGTCGCCTTTGTAAAATCGNGATTCCTTAACAGCAGTTTGGAATGCATAAGCTTCCATCACCATTGCGAACANNAGAATTGCTAATGCCCACCATAAAGACTCAATTTCATGTGGATGACGGATTTTTTCGATTCCTTCGTAGACGGCATACATGGAGCCAAGTGAAAATAAGACCAGCGAAACAACGAATGCCCAAAAGAATCGTTCTCGGCCGAATCCGAATGGACGTTGGGCTGAAGGTAATTTCTTAGAGCGTTTTTTCCCGAGAAGAAGAAGTGCTTGGTTACTAGTATCAGCAAGGCTATGAACTGCCTCAGCAAGCATCGCAGAAGAGCTTGTAATGACGAAACCAAAAAATTTGGCTATCGAGATCGTAAAGTTAGCGATTAAGGCAGTAACGATTGTTCTAGTTCCCCCAGTTGCTGCCATTAGTTTGTCTCCTGCATCATCTAGTAATAAAGAATTCCTTACTGAGAGTGTATTCGGCTATCGTCCTTGTTATGACGATGATTTACGACACTCCGAAAGACCTTCTTGGCACAGAAGGTACTGATCTTGGTTCTACGGGATGGAGTGAAATCACTCAAGAACGAATTGACCTTTTTGCTGAAGCTACTGGAGACCATCAATGGATACATACTGACCCGGATAAAGCGAAAGACGGGCCGTTCGGTAGAACTATTGCGCATGGATATCTAACTCTTTCGCTTACAAATCANTTTCTGCCTGAATTNCTTCAAGTTGCTAANATTTCAATGGGCGTGAATTATGGCGTCAACANGGTTCGCTTTCCAAGCCCTGTTCCTGTGGGATCTCTAGTGAGGGCGAAAGGCCAGATAGGTGAAGTCATTGAACTCGCTGATGGAGTCCAAGTCGCTGTCATCATCACAGTCGAGGTTGAAGGTAGCCCCAAACCTGCATGCATTGTTGAGAGCATTAGCAGATTCATCAACTGACACCCTTCAATAGATTTGTTAAATAAGGTAGCCTTATACGTATGGCCAAACGTAAGACAAAAACCCCGAAAGTTCCAGCTTCCCTTCCGCCAGTTCGACAGGGATTGGTAAGCCCTAAGCGGGATGTTCCAAGTGTCATATCACGTCCGCCGTATGCTCAAACAGGAGATCCAGGTCCATCTGTCCTGCCATTAGTTAGGACTGAGAATGAAATCGAATCCATGCGGAAAGCTGGGGCAATAGCTGCTGAAGTCCTTCTTTATGTAGGTGAAGAAGTGACGCCTGGAATTTCAACCGACAAACTTGATCAGATAGCTCATCATGAGATAGTTCGAAAGGGGGCATACCCGAGTCCGCTAAATTACCGAGGGTTTCCGAAATCGGTATGTACCTCCGTAAATGAGGTGGTTTGTCATGGAATCCCGGACAGCAGACAATTACAAGATGGGGATATTGTTAATATTGATGTGACGGTGTATTACGAGGGAGTTCATGGTGACACCTCCGTGACTTTTCTAGTAGGTGACGTAGATGATCACAGTCGCAGTTTGGTAGATACGACCAGAGAAGCCTTGTATAGGGGTATGGAAACTGTTCGGAACGGTTCTCAGGTTTGCGATATAGGTCAAGCGATAGAGAAATATGCTCATTCAAATCAGTTGAGCGTTGTGAGGGAATTCATCGGGCATGGTGTAGGCCCGGAGTTCCATAGTTCACTTGCAATACCGCATTATTTTGATCGTCGAGCAACCACTGAACTTCTCACTGGAATGAGTTTCACTATTGAACCCATGTTAAATCTTGGAGGGCATGCTTTGCAGATGTGGGATGATACATGGACAGTAGTTACTTCAGATGGCCGAAGGTCAGCACAGTTTGAGCATACGTTGGTCGTCACTGATGATGGATTTGAGATTCTTACTCAGACTTCCTCAGGGACTATTCCAGCTGAATTCTTCGCTGGGCGCTAGATGAACCTCATTCCACAGGTTGTACAAATAGCGGACCAGAGGCTTACATAGGAAGATGGCTCATGAAGACAAAACCCGACTTATCCTTATTCGTCATGGCGAATCGAACGTCACTGTAGAAAGAATCCTTGGTGGAGAGAAGAGCTGCACAGGATTAAGTGATCTTGGAAGAGCGCAAGCAAGCGCTCTTCGTGACCGACTTGAAAAAGAGGCTATTGAGGTTGACTGGTTGTACGCCAGCACTATGCCGAGAGCAATTGAGACAGCCCAAATTATTCAACCAGCCCTCAACGTAAAAGAGCTGCTTACCGAGAAAGAACTTGTTGAACATCGTCCAGGAGAAGCAGACGGGAAGCCCTATGACAAACTTGAAGAACTGTTTGGAAGTAACGATTACTTCGGACGGCCCCACACCCCATTTGCTCCGGGGGCTGAAAGTTTATCTGGGTTCCATTTTCGCGTATCTGAAGCTCTAGAAGTAGTTATTGCTAGGCATGTTGGCGAAACCATAATCATTGTTTGCCATGGAGGAGTTATTGACGTTGCAATTCGTCAACTGCTTGACTTTCCTCGAAGAGGGCAATTTGATCTCTGGACGCTTAATACCTCATTAACTGAGTTTGCAGTTGATGACCGAGGAGATAAACGAGGGCGCTGGACGTTAATTCGATATAACGACCACGCTCATTTAGCTGGCCTTCCATTTGCTACTAATTCAGAATGATAGAGCGAGTTGTCGAAGCGAAAATCTAAGATAGAGGTATGTTCACAGAAAATGAAATCTCCCAATTCCAGGTAGAAGGCGTCCTCCTTGTTAAAAATGCCCTCAATATACGTTGGTTGGATCTCTTAGCTAAAGGAATAGAGCGAAACAAACTTGATAGAGGGCCCTGGTCATGCGATTACACGAAGACCGACGATGAAGGAGAGTTCTGGGACGACTACTGTAACTGGCAGCGGTTCAGAGAGTACAAAGAAGTTCTCTTTGAATCTCCGCTTGCAACTATGGCTCGTGAGGTCACTCGATCTAACGAGATTCGCCTTTTCCATGAACACGTACTAGTAAAAGAGGCGCACACTAGTGAGAAGACTCCATGGCACCATGACCAGCCCTATTACTGTGTTGATGGAAACCAGCTTGTCTCTTCGTGGGTCCCTCTTGACTATGTTTCGCAAGAATCGGCTATGAGATTCTTNTCTGGNTCNCATAAAGGTCCNATGTATGCNCCNCGTCGNTTNGTAGACCATGNCNCTTATGNATACGACGGNTTTGAAGANNTGCCGAACATTGATGANGAGNAAGAATCTNCGANNATNAGATCATGGGAGATGAATCCNGGNGANGTTCTTCTTTTCCATATGCGNACNCTCCATGCNGCGGGAGGTAGTACCACACGAAGGAGAGCCTTTTCAGCAAGGTGGTTAGGGGATGANGCNGTTTANGCCANAAGGCCNGGACCNACNTCGCCGCCATTCCCNGANTTAGANGGAGTGATNCNTGAAGGTGACCCTTTTGATCACCCACTTTTTCCGCTTGTCCCAAGCAGATAGTTTCCGTATTAAAAAGTTGTGTAGTGGCCACCGTTGACATCGAGGCTTGTTCCTGTGCAAGCTGCAGATAGTTCTGAGGCGAAAAAGATAACTGAACCGCAAATTTGTTCAGAGTTTGGGATGAAGCGCAAGGCAATCTCATTAGCTACCTTGTCGTATTCATCCTGATATGTTGTCCCATTTTGCTTCGCGAGACTTTCCAGGTACCACTTCACCGATTCACCAAAAATGAATCCAGGGCAGATGGCATTTACCCGAATCCCATCAGGGCCTACTTCTTTCGACATGGTTCTCGTCATTGACGTCATGGCTGATTTTGCTGCTGCATAGGCGCCAAACATAGGTTTATTATTACGGATTGACATGGTTGAGACGTTAATTATTGAACCTCGATTTTGTTTCCGCATAGTAGGCAGCACAGCTCGGCTCATCTTAAGCGCCGACGTGCAGTTAACTTCGAAACTTGTATACCAAGATTCGAGTTCCATTTTCTCAAGAGTCTCAAACGGTGGCTGGACGAATGCGTTATTTACAAGGATGTCGATTTGGCCGAACTCAGAAACAGTTGAAGAAACCAGATGATCTATTTGGGCCAAGTCTGTAACATCAGTTGGGATAGCTAGAGCAGTCCCTCCTATTTGTGCTACTTCATCAGCGACCGATTCAACTTTTGCGGGGGTTCGTGCGGCAAGAACGACTTTAGCTCCTTCTTTACTGCAAGCTAATGCGGCATCTCTCCCCATACCTGGGCCGATACCAGAAATTATCGCAACTTGGCCATCGAGCAACCCCAAAATACACCGTCCCTTTCCCCTTACCCTGAGTACGACCACCGTAGCATCGAAATTATGTTTGGTATGGGGGCAAGCCTTCCATTTTTCGAAGAAGGTTGATTCGCTCTGATAGCGGAGGGTGCGTATTGAACATATCGTTTATTTTTTTCCCCTTGTGTCCTTTCACGTGGTCATCTGGAGATTCAATCCATAAATGACTAGTTGCATGTGAGGTCTTACGGACAACTGTAACGTCCTGATCGAGTTTCTCTAGAGCCAGTCGTATCCCAGAAGGGTTTCGCGTTAACTCTACTGCTGTTGCATCAGCGAGTTCTTCTCTGCTTCGGCTCACTGCTGCTTTTAACAAGCCGGCACCAATTGGCGCTAGAACAGTTACGAAAATGAAGGCGAACAAAATAATAATCGCTTGGGGTCCACCTCCCCGGTTGTTGTTGCTTCGGCTTCTTCCCCCCAGTCCTCCAAAGAATGCTATTCGCCAAAACAAGTCAGCGATGATAGCTATAGCTCCCGCCGTTGCTGCTGCAACAGTCATCACACGAATGTCGTAATTTCTGATATGAGCCATTTCATGGGCGATGACACCCTGCAGTTCGTTCCTATCTAACTTTTCGAGAAGCCCTGTGGTAGCAGCAATAGCCGCATTTTCCGGATCTCTGCCAGTGGCGAAGGCATTTGGTGCAGGGTCAACAACTATATAGACGTCGGGCTTTGGAAGTCCTGAAGCGAGGGCCATTTCCTCGACGAGATTATGCAACTGAGCGTATTCATCTCGATCGGCAGGAATAGCACCGGTAGCTCGTAAAGCCAAGCTCGCTGATTTTCGGTATTGGAAGAATGTTAAGGCTCCTGAGAACAGCAGGGCGAAAATCCCGAAACCTAAAAACCCTGTCAGTGCAAGACCTGCGACAAAGGAAACGATGAAAACTAGAAGGAAGCTTGCTAGCAGAAGCCACCTAGTAGACCGCTTGTTCTTTTTTTGGAGTTCTCGAAAGTCTGTACTCATACGTTCACATTATGCACCGAACTGAGCTATGTTGCAGACGTGGAACAAAAGAAGATAATTATTGATAC
>PAEG01000052.1 GCA_002703045.1 Acidimicrobiaceae bacterium | reverse complement strand
ATGTCATTTCGACAACATGCTCTTATTTTATTTTCTAACTGAGCCGGGTGTCGGAATCGAACCGACGACATCTTCTTTACAAGAGAAGTGCTCTACCAACTGAGCTAACCCGGCGTGTCTTTAGTCTACGAAAATTCGATGCCTATCACCATATTTATCATCGTCGTCTTTGGGCAATCTCAAAGCAAGCGATGGCCGCTGCTACAGAAACATTTAAAGACTCAATACATCCAAATACTGGGATCTGTGCTAAAAGATCACACCTCTCTCGAGATAATCTTCCCAGACCTTGTCCTTCGCTCCCTAAAACAAGCGCTAGAGGCTCGTCAGCCACTCCTAATTCAAAAATCTCGGTTGGTGCATCTGAATCTAAACCAACCGTCCAAACTCCCTTTTCCTTTAAAAGAGATAATCCTTTTGGAATTCCGCTGACTGATCCTATCGGGAGGTGCTCGATTGCTCCTTGCGCAGTTTTCGCCACTGTCGGTGTAATCTTTGTCGATCGATGCTTTGGGAGTAACACGCCTGTTACTCCAGCACATTCAGCACTACGTAACATGGAACCTAAATTTCTTGGATCAACAATGCCATCCAATACTAAAAGGAATGGTTTCTTTCTAGTTGAAAGAAGATCATCTATTCCCAGATTAGGCAGTGGTTCTGCATATGAAATAACTCCCTGGGGGGCATCTGTTGTGGCGAGCTGATCAAATTTCGGCCGTGCTACNTCATGTAAAGGTATCCTGCCTTCCATTGCGAGATCTCTGATTTGCGCAAGGACCGGTGAAGGATCCAACCCAGCAAGGAAAATTACTTCCTTTATCTTTCGTTTTTGAGCTAGTAAAAGTTCTCGAACTGCTTGCCTTCCCTCGATGACATCACCACCTATTCCTTTGGGAGTACCTCTATCTGAACTCCTATCAAAAGGAGGCTTTTCCTTAGGTCTTCTATGTTTAGACCTTTGATTGCTGGGGCGCGTTGAACTATGCCCGTGAGACTTTCGTCGATTTTGATTCTTAGCCATTTGAATTATTAAGTAGACAGACAGCAAAACATGCAACCCCATTAAAATCCAAAAAACCTTCTGGAGTTTTACCTTTTACGGTTACTGGAGCTTGAACAATCTTCGAGATTGTCGTTTCAATCAATGATCTACTCGGCTGAATTTTTGGAATATCTGCAATAATTGAGCAGTCCATATTAACAATGGTCCATCCTGCGTTGTTAACGAGCTCAACACTGTATTGAAGTAATTCCAGACTGTTAGCGTTTAGATACTGTGGATCGGTATCGGGGAAAAGAGTTCCAATATCACCCAATCCGGTTGGGCTAAGAAACGAATCGATGCATGCATGCGTAACAACATCAGAGTCTGAATGCCCTTGCAGGGCAAGCTCGGATTCAAAGGTAATCCCACCGAGAATCAAGGGGCGATCCTTATCAGTTACATAGGCGTGGGAATCGAATCCGTGGCCGACTCGCATCATATCTTCGCTCTCCTCTTTGAGTGAAACTTTATCAAGATCAATGAAAAAGCACGATATTCACTTTTAGATAGCATCTAATTTAAAATTTTTAATTGCTATCTTTCTGATCAACTAAGCTCCGGCAATGTGATTGAAATGTGAGAACGTATTAGGCTACAAACATAATGATTGATGTAACTTTTCTTTCTTCAATGGATTTATTCTCTGGGGTTCAGCAAGAGCTTCTCGAACCCATAGTCGAACAATCCAGCGTTCAGTCACTTCAACGAGGAGATATGCTCTTCAGCGAAGGCGATGAAGCAAACGATCTGTACATTGTTCTCGAGGGTCGCGTTGCAATAGCGAATAGATCATTTGATGGTCGTGAGTCAGTAGTAGCACTTATGGAATCAGGGGATCTATTTGGTGAGATGCCGCTTTTCAGACCTGATGGACGATCAGCTGATGCTCGGGTGCTCGAAAATTCTTCAGTCGTAGTGATTCCATATGTACCAGTAAAATCTTTATATCAAGAGCATCCAGAAATGCTATGGAAAATCGTTGACATGCTCGCTGAGCGTCTAAAGGTTATGGACGTAGCGTTAGCAGATTCAATGTTTCTAGATGTTACAGGTAGGACAGCGAAACGTCTTCTAGAGCTTGCTGGAACCGATGAAGAGTTTGAGCTACCAGTGACACAAGAAGAACTCGCAGGAATGATCGGCGCTTCAAGAGAACGGGTAAATAAGTCCATTGCTTCATTTATTAAACTTGGTTGGCTTGCTCAAAAAGGGGAAAAGTACGTTATTCTCGACCGAAAACAATTAGAAATCCGATCGACTTAACCTACCTGCGAGAAAATTCTGACAGTTTTTGTATAACAGGGTGATCCGAAGAAGACACATTAGTTCCCTTCTCTCCTAGCAATACGGTTTTCATTCCAAGATTTGCCGCAGAGTCTAGAACAATCTCTGACCCGTCAATTACTAGACATGCGTGGAAGGGGACTTCAGCAGCTTTCCGAAATACTTCAAAAGCTGCAGGATCTGGTTTACGAACTCCGGATTCAGCACTTACTATCCAAGGTTTCATACCTTGAAGCCCATATAGGTCTTGGAGCGCACGAGACCATTCAACGAAATCATTTGTCACTACTCCTATTTGAACCCCTCTTCTATGCATGGCCGAAAGAAAATCTTTGGCACCAGACCTCAACGTCAAACTTTTCACATATTCCTTATCAAGTTTCTGAGAATCCCCTTCTACCCCAACTTGAGCCCAGAAGTCTAGTGACGAAAGGCGACCTAAAGTTCCTTGACGATGAAGTTCTTGTAAGTCTTCTTCTCGAATATCTCCGCCCTTTGAACGAATATGACGAGAGAGATGCTCCATCGAATCATTACCTTCTGAGAAGATGACCTTATACATATCAACAACCAAAAGCCGAACAGAAGAAGGTTGCTGAGGGTTGGGAGTTAATGCTGATTGACTACTCCCAGGAACCCCACTTGTAACAGGTGATGGCCTACGCGGTGGTTGTTTTTTCGCATGTCGAATATCAAGAAACCAATTTAGAGCAGTCATTAGTAAAGCCAAGGCAAGCAGGGCCATTAATGCCCATACGACCCAGCCCAGAATTTGGTTCCCCCTATGTACTTTCTCGCCCATAACTTCAATTGATCGCCGCTGTCCGAGGGGGATATCATACGACTGTTCCCCTGAGTCAGGAAGATTTACGGCCACCTGCATNGTTACGGCATCTTCCGGCTTCTGCCCAAGGTCAGCTTCAAGCCGTTCTAACGAAATTCCTAGAGGAGGTTCCTCAAGGAGAGTTGAAAGTTCAGTATCAGTAAAGATACTGAATCCCTCACGCAGGTCTACTTCTCCTGCAATGCCATAGATACGCTTTCCTTGAGTAGATTCAATAGAAAGTTCCCACCCAGTAAAAACATCAGGGGAACTGGTTAGCTCATCAAGGATTCCTTGAATATCTTCGGGGCTTAAAAAGCCTTTAGATGCTTCGAACCACATATAACCATCAGCTGATTTTCCAACCACTTCAAAATCCCAACCACTTGAAGAAAGATCTGAGGTCCGAAGTATCGATTCAAGGTCTACAAATACTTCCTGATCTTGGGCTAAAGCGTCTAGTCCAACNCCAGCTGTGACTTTTCCGGCCCCATCCTCCTGGATNTCAATAGTCACTTGAAGCTGGATNTTGCAAGCTGCAGCNATAANAGCTATCCCAATAGATAGNAAAAGTAATCGGATTTTTCTCAAAGCCACCTTTGCATGGTAACCCGAACAATTAAATACTCCGAATGTTTACTNAAACTTGGTTGAAAAGTTNAAANTTTTATTCNGCAGCGACAAATTCTTCAACAGATGGGGGTTCAAATCCCTCTACAGCCTTAAATATAATCGACCTTTGATTCGGATCGTCTTCGTCATCCTCGACGTCTACAACAATGATTTGTCCAGCTTTAAATTCTTTGAGAAGGAGTCTCTCTGAAAGCGGATCTTCTACGAGACGTTGAATCGCTCTACGTAGAGGTCGTGCNCCGAGTTNTGGATCNTAACCCTTATCTGCTAGGTGATGTTTAGCATCAACTGTAACTTCAAGCCCCATCCCTTGNGATTCGAGCTGAACAGTTACGCGTGCAACCATTAAATCTACAATCTCGGTTACTTCACTTTTCGATAGTTCATGGAAAACAATAACTTCATCAACTCNNTTGAGAAACTCTGGCCGNAAATGTTCTTTAAGAGANTCNGTGACNTTNTCTTTCATGCGNTCATAAGANAGTGATTNATCGTTTTTNGTNAATCCNAGGTTTGCCTTACGAAGATCACGAGTTCCTAAATTCGAAGTCATAATAAGCACCGTATTNCGGAAGTCAACGGANCGACCTTGGCTGTCGGTTAGTCGTCCTTCTTCGAGTATTTGAAGAAGAGTATTGAAAACATCAGGGTGTGCTTTTTCAATCTCATCGAAAAGGACGACGGAGAAAGGTTTTCTCCGAACAGCTTCAGTCAATTGTCCACCTTCTTCGTATCCGACATATCCTGGCGGTGAACCAACTAGACGACTAACTGTGTGCTTTTCCATATACTCGGACATGTCAAGACTAATTAAGGCCTGTTCGTCTCCGAATAAAAACTCGGCTACGGTTTTTGCTAATTCAGTTTTTCCAACACCGGAAGGCCCAAGGAAAATAAAAGAGCCTGANGGGCGTTTGGGATCCTTTAATCCAGCTCGAGTACGACGTATNGCCTGNCTTACTGCCTNGATACTNNTCTCTTGACCAATTACTCGCTTATGAAGCTCAGTCTCCATTCGGAGTAACTTNGCNGTTTCTTCTTCGGTCAATTTNTAGACAGGAATTCCGGTCCACACNGAGAGAACTTCGGCTATAGCTTCCTCATCGACTTCNTCNAAAAGGTCAACTCCNGANTCCTTCATNTCCGTTTCCATGTTNTCNTTTTTCTGTAGAAGNTCTTTTTCTTTGTCNCGAAGACGTCCAGCTTCTTCNAAATCTTGAGCTTCTACNGCAGCTTTNTTTTCTTCTGTGACTTNTGCGAGCTCNTTTTCAATTTCTTTGAAGTCAGGTGGNGTTTCCATTCTTCTAAGGCGNAGTCGTGATCCTGCTTCATCTATGAGNTCTATAGCNTTGTCNGGAAGNTGCCTATCGGAGATATACCTATCNGCNAGATTAGCTGCAGCAACTAAGGCTTGGTCAGTAATTGTTACCTTGTGATGATCTTCGTAACGCTCACGCAAACCTTTGAGGATTTCAATTGTTAGAGGAACAGCAGGTTCGTCCACTATGATTTTTTGAAAACGGCGTTCTAAAGCAGCATCTTTTTCTAAATGCTTACGGTATTCGTCTAGTGTCGTAGCCCCAATCGTTTGAAGTTCTCCTCGTGCAAGCATAGGTTTGAGTATTGAAGCAGCATCTATGGCNCCTTCNGCTGCGCCTGCNCCAACNAGCGTGTGGAGTTCATCAATAAACAGGATGATATCNCCNCGNGTTTTTATCTCTTTGAGTACTTTTTTAAGGCGTTCTTCAAAATCTCCGCGATATCGAGANCCTGCCACCAAAGCACCAAGATCCAGCGTGTAAAGTTGCTTATCTCNTAGTGGTTCGGGAACTTCATTAGCAGCAATTGATNTTGCTAGNCCTTCGACAATAGCTGTTTTCCCTACNCCTGGTTCTCCAACTAGAACAGGNTTATTTTTTGTCCGTCTACTTAAAACCTGCATAACTCGCTCAGCTTCTCGTACCCGGCCGATGACTGGATCAAGTTTTTTTTCTCGTGCAAGCTGAGTAAGGTTTCTGCCAAATTGATCAAGAACAAGTGAACCCGAAGCAGAATCTCCACTGCCTCCTCCAGAGGTCGCAGATGCTCTTTCTTTACGACTACCTTCTGGACCATCTGCTCCTGAACCGGAATACCCAGACAAAAGTTGAATCACTTGTTGACGAACCCGAGACAAGTCTGCACCTAGTTTTGTTAACACTTGCGCAGCGACACCTTCGCCCTCACGAATNAGNCCAAGCANGATNTGCTCGGTTCCGATGTAATTATGNCCAAGTTGTAAAGCTTCGCGAAGACTTANTTCTAAAACTTTTTTGGCACGNGGAGTAAAGGGAATGTGACCNCTNGGAGATGATCCGCCTTGACCAATGATCTCTTCNACTTGGTCTCGGACAGCTTGAAGCGAAATTCCCAAAGATTCAAGTGCNTTTGCAGCNACACCCTCGCCCTCGTGAATAAGGCCAAGCAGGATATGCTCGGTTCCGATGTAATTATGATTGAGAAGGCGTGCTTCCTCTTGAGCAAGAACCACAACCCTTCGGGCCCTATCTGTAAACCTTTCAAACAAAGCGTAACCTTTCACAAAGCGGNTATTTTTATCTTAGTACTTAGAGCACTAATACGATAAACGNACATTAAAGACAATACTTTTTCTNGTCATANNTNTACAACGNAAAAACAGCAGCTTTTCTTCCCAAAATCTAAAAGTTCTTTGTTTTTTATTAAAAATAAACCGTAAATGAAAAANTATCCTAAGGAATTAACAANTTTCTAAGNCCTCCAGACTTCAAGCAAGAACAATTTCTCTACGATGGTGTGGTCTACGTTTTGGGGTCATACACTGCCCACATATGGCTCTTTTATCTCATCTGTCAGCTCTTCCGACTCTCAAAAGTGACCTCGCACTTGTTGAAACAAAATTAGAAAATGCAGTTGTTGCTAATGACCCATATCTAACTGAAATAGCAAAGCACTTAATTACTGCGGGAGGAAAGAGAGTCCGACCCGGTTTTACTATTGCATCATCTGCTGTTGAACAGTCAAATGCTATTCCTGTAAGTGACGAAGTTCTAATGGGTGGTGTTGCAGTTGAACTAGTTCACCTTGGATCTNTATACCACGACGACGTTATGGATGAAGCTGAGATGAGAAGAAATGTTCCTTCAGTAAACGCTGTATGGGGAAATCATACNGCGATTTTAGCAGGAGACTTTCTCCTTGCCCGAGCTTCAGAAATCGCCGCCTCGCTAGGAACAGAAATAGCGGGTTTATTAGCAAGAACAATTGGGGAACTATGCGAAGGGCAGATTCTGGAACTCCAGTCAACTTATAAACCTTCCAGAACTGAGAAAAGTTACGAGCAGTCCATCGCTGGAAAGACCGCTTCTCTTCTTTCNACAGCATGCAGAATAGGGGGATTAACTGCAGGACTTGAAAGACACACAGTTGATCAGTTAACTACTTTTGGTCACACGTATGGGATGGCTTTCCAAATTGTTGACGACATTCTTGATGTTATTGCTACNGAAGANCAATTGGGGAAACCGGCAGGTAACGACCTTATCGAAGGGGTGTATACGTTACCGGTTCTTCTCGCGTTGGAGTCAGATGTAGGAGAGCAGCTTCAAGAGCTNCTCGGGAAAGAACTTANTACAGAGGNAAGNGATCGGGCACTGNNCCTGATTCGTTCAACAGATGCTGTTGAAGAAGCATTNGCTCGGGCACAGTTTTGGGCGCAGAAGGCNAAGTTGGAGTTGGAGTCACTTCCCTCTTCTCCNGCAACAAATGCCCTCTTTGCTGCTACTAATCACCTTCTCGACCGAGCTCAGTCAGCTAGCTAGATAAGAGCCTACTCCTTAGGTGAGTCTTGTTCGATCTGTGGGTTTGTTTGTTGCTCGGGTCGAAGCGTTGGGAAAAGTATGACATCACGGATTGTTTGAACATCAGCTAGCAACATCACCAAGCGATCAATTCCTATCCCAATACCGCCTGTAGGAGGAAGCCCGTACTCCAACGCACGGACATAGTCTGAGTCAACAACCATCGCTTCTTCATCTCCAGCTTTATTTTGCGCTAGTTGTTCCTCAAACCGTTTCTGCTGCTCCTGAGCATCAACAAGCTCAGAGAACCCATTTAAGATTTCCCTGCCTGCGATAATTGCTTCGAATCTTTCGGTATAGCCTGGTTTGTGACGATGCTCTCTTGAAAGAGGTGAAACTTCACTGGGGTATTCTGTGACAAAACAAGGTCCCCATAGATTCGGTTCAACCATCTTCTCGTATATTTCAAGAAGTAATTTTCCAGCTCCCCAAGCGGACATAACTTCTATATCTAGCTTCTTACAAATACTACGAAGGTCCTCTATAGGGGTATCAAGAGAAACATCTAAACCAGCATGTTCTTCGATCAATTCAATAAGAGTCGCCCTTCTCCAAGGTGTAGTTAAATCGATTTCTTTCCCATCGTATGAGATAAGCGCTGAACCTGTGAGCTCGATGGCAAGATGTTCAATGAGGCTTTCCGCCAACTCCATGATGTCGTTCCAATCAGCATAAGCTTGGTAGAGCTCAAGCATTGTAAACTCGGGATTATGCTTGGAAGAGATGCCTTCGTTTCTGAACACTCGGGCTATTTCGAAAACTCTCTCAAAGCCTCCAACGATCAATCTCTTTAAATACAATTCGGGGGCAATCCGTAGATAAAGTTCTGTGTCGAGCGCATTATGATGTGTCGAAAATGGTCGAGCCAAAGCGCCCCCAGGAATTGGGTGAAAGACTGGAGTTTCTACCTCTAGAAATTTCTTAGCCTCGAGCCAGCGGCGAGTAAGCGAAAGCATGTTGCTCCGTATCAAAAAATTTTCACGCGCCTCTTCAGTAACCCATAGATCTACATACCTTTGCCGATAGCGTAAATCTGGGTCAGTAATACCGTGCCACTTATCGGGGAAAGGTCTATTCGCCGAGGCAAGGATTACCCATTGTTCGACTTTTACTGATAGTTCTCCTCTTTTTGTCTTCATGATCTCACCTGTGACGCCGATCCAGTCGCCAATATTGAGACTCGTGAAAGAGTCAAATTCAGGGGTTACCTTTGCAGGGGCAAAGAGTTGTATACGTCCGCTCATATCCTGTAGATCGCCAAAAGCTACCTTGCCCTGAACCCGCCTCAACATAAGTCTTCCGGCAATAGTCGCGCTCTTTCCTGAACCAGTGCCCTCGTCTAACGAGGCGTAGTCTGCGCGAATTTCCTTTGTTGTAGCAGTAACGGTGAATTGATACGGAAGTTCCATATGAGATTAAGTGTCGCAGGCGTTGAGGTGTATTGCTGGGAATTGATCAATTCTCTTTGNTATAGGATNCATTTNCGAAATTAAGCNCNTCAGCTTATTTNATCCCAAAGTATGGATCGNCATTGTCAATCAGTCTCGCCTTTCCAACTTTTGCAGCTATAAGGATTCGAGCACCTTNAGAAATTTGATCAATCNTTATTAGNGAGCTGCCCTCNACTATTTCAACATAATCAAGNGTAACGAGAGCTTCATCGGTNATTTCATCAANAATTTGGCTCTTAATTACTGCAGCTGANGTTTCACCAGCTTGGACATTTTCTGAAGCGNTTTGCAGAGAGCGTGATAGGGCTGTCGCTGCTTTTCGTTCTTCTAGGCTTAGNTATGCNTTTCTGCTCGANAGTGCTAGACCNTCAGATTGCCGGACTGTCGGGCATCCAAGCACCTTAACNCGAAATGAGAGGTCTCTGNCCATTGNTGAAATCACTTGTAATTGTTGCCAGTCTTTCTCACCAAAGTATGCGTTACATGGACCAACGATATTGAAGAGTTTTGCTACAACGGTTGCTACTCCAGAGAAATGAGTCGGNCGGGATGCTCCTTCAATACTGTTCATCAATTGGTCAATTTGGACTGNNGTNAGAATCGGCTGCGANTACATTTCTTCAGAAGATGGANNGAAAAGTAGATCAATGCCAATAGCTTCACATTCGCTTATGTCCTTTTCGAGATTTTGAGGGTAGCTAGAAAGGTCTTCTCCTTCAGCAAATTGGAGAGGGTTAACGAAGATGGTCGCAATTGTTTTGTCATTTTCATTACNTGCACGNTGCATGAGAGAAGTGTGGCCTTCATGGAGAAAACCCATAGTTGGAACNAAGCCAACAGTGCTTTTNTGTACTCTGCATNCATCAATAAATTCATGCACTTCAGATACTTGTGTTACTAATCTCATGTTTTCATATTCTGCGATTTGGTTTCTTTAGTTGCAAATTCTTGAGCTGCTTCAGAAAGGCAACTGTAGAGGAACTTTTCCGTTTGAGGAAGTGCATCTAGGTGAGATTGAATCGTTGATAAATCTCCTCGAACAGCGGGGCCTGTTAGCGATTTCTTTGACCCTATTGTTGTAACTGAATCTAAAGTACCTTGGATTAGGTTTGCATAAGCTTCAAAAGGAATATCCACTATTTCNCAGATACGTTCGNCTTGTGAGAGNAGAACAACTAAATGGTTTGCCGCAATACAGGCTCCGGCGTGATAGAGGGCTCTTTTCTCGTCAGGCACATGGAAATATTTACCGNCAAAAGCTCGAACAATNTCTATAGA
Source organism: Acidimicrobiaceae bacterium (assembly GCA_002703045.1). Classification (GTDB taxonomy): domain Bacteria; phylum Actinomycetota; class Acidimicrobiia; order Acidimicrobiales; family UBA8592; genus UBA8592. The sequence continues at coordinate 3,990 of PAEG01000052.1, read as the reverse complement.
AATGGGATCNCCAGCAACGGCGAACCATGCCTTATCNAGAAGACGTTTCTCTCCTAATGAGGAGTCAGGTAAAGAAAGGAGAGGATGACAGGATGCTATCCGNTCNTGTTGGCTTAGNGGATCTAGAGTAAGGGATCCAGATATGTGAACAATGGCTGCAGAGTTAGAGTTAGAAACCGTAATTTTCTGGGCGACATTACTTATTTGCTGATCTGGAACTGACAGGAGAACAAGGTCAACTCCTTCAGCAGCGTTTGTAAGATCATCATTTCTCCCTAAATATTCAAGAACCTGCCATCCAATTCTGGTGAAAGCTTTCGAAAAACTTAGACCTGCTCTGCCAGGTCCTACGATTCGTACACGCACGTGTTACCAATCTGCAATCCGGCTAACTTGACCCTCTTCTGAGTCAGTCCAACCGCTTAGGAAATCTGGAGATAATTCTCCTAAAGGAACCATGACAAATGCTCTATCTCTCATCCGTGGGTGAGGAACTATGAGATCGGGATCATTAACCACGTGTCCATCAACCCATAAAACATCTACGTCCAAAGTACGCGGACCCCAGTGGACTTCTCTTCGTCTATCTGCTTTTCTCTCTAATGTTTGTGCCAGATTAAGGAGCCCTCGAGGATCGAGGTCTGTTTCAAGTTCAACGACAATGTTTAAAAATTTACTTTGGTCAGGACCGCCAATCGGATCGGTTTCATACACTCCGGAAACACCGACAAGATCGGGGATCTCTTTCACTGCATCTTGAAGAAACTTCATCCGATCTCCAATATTAGATCCAAGTCCAAGAAATGCTTGAGGCATAGTAAAACCTCTATTCAGTGGCGATCTCTTCGAAGTTTGAGCTCTCTTGAAATTGGAGGCTCTCACCTTCCATCGTCGATTCTTCATCTTCCTCAGGAGTAAGCTCCTCAGGAGATGGAAGTTCCATTGCTGCCGAAACAATTTCTCTCCCATGTGAACCGATGACTCGATTAATCATTCGCTCAATAACTGTTATCGCTTTGTGAGGAGTATCGACGAATCCATTCCAGACAAGGTATCCGGCCATAGTTCCCCCGATATCATCTCCAACGTCCTCATGGTGCATCAGAAGTCGTTCACCATGGGCTATGAGTTTGTTCAAATCAACATATAAAATACCGAGGACTTCATGTAAGTGGTCGCCACTAGCAATCGGACGATGGACATAATCAATGTCAAACTCCTCGTAATTATGAAGGTTATGTGCAGCGGGAATGATGGAAATGACGCGCTTGAAGTCATTTCTTCGAATCCAAATTAATTCCTCGATACGCCGAACTTTCCGATGTTGTGGCCCATAACCTCCAGGGCGTTCACAAACAGCGAGTCGATCTTTTACGATCCAGATGAGATTTCTGGGCATAATCCCTTCTGCCCATTTACCTCTCATATTCATTAATGCCAAAAAAACTCCAAATAAGACTAAAAAATGTAACTAGCCGGAGCTTAGTGTTGTTCCTTGCTCCAATGTGAAGGTTTACGAAAGATTTTTTAAATTCAGTTTTTTAATTAAGATTCTAGCTTTCGTCGTAACTCCATAAATCAGAAAGATTCCGATAACGCTGAGCTACATCGAGACCATAACCCACAACAAAATCTGGAGGAATTTCAAAACCAATGTATCTAAGTCCTAAATCCCCTTCTTGCCTTCCAGAGCGAACAAGAAGAGCACATACTTCGAGAGAATCAGGATTACGAGAGTTTAATATTTTACGGAGATAATTTAGGGTAAGCCCGCTATCAATAATGTCCTCGACAATGATCACATCTCGACCAGTTAACTCTATGTCAAGGTCCTTAACTATTCGAACTACTCCACTTGTTTTAGTCGCATTTCCATATGAAGAGACAGCCATAAAGTCAAACTCGACTGGAAGATCTATTGCCCTAGCTAAGTCAGCCATATAGATAAAAGCTCCTTTCAAGACACAAATAAGTAGTGGAGATCTCCCTTGATAGTCTTCTGTAATCTGCTGACCAAGTTCTTGGATACGGCTATGGATTTCTTCTCTTGAAAGAAGGACCTTTCCGGGTGGCTTTAACTCTTCAGTCATAACGGCATATCTAATCTAAATAAGTATTTCATCAGTGCATAATTTCATATTGCATCAGGTTTCTCAATTCGTAGCACCCTATCTGTTCGGGCTACTCTCCATCCTTTTCCAATATCTGTAGCTAATGACTCAAGAAAAGCAACATCAAGTACTCGATTTATAGTTGCTAAATCAGGCGGGTGATCATCACCACGCGTCTCCCAAATCCAATTTCGGATAGTTTCTCTGGCAATAATCCTTGGAGCATTTTCTAAAGCTTTCGTGTCCGTCGGATTGATCTGTTTCGCTTCTTCGGAAATAAATTCGCTTCCATCTCGAAATAGTTCTGATTGTCTTACAAGTACAGGAATAAGATCCCGATCGGCGATGTCGCAAAGTAACGGTAGGAGTTCATGACGAATTCGATTTCGCCGAAATTGCGGATCGCTATTACTTGGGTCAGAAACTATAGTAATCCCAAGAGAAGAACATAAGTTTTCGGTCTCAGAGCGACGCAACTGTAATATTGGTCGGCTAGTTGTTGGTTCGATACCGGCCATACCCTGCCAAGCGCTTCCTCGAAGTAGAGCTAGCAGAATTGTTTCTGCNTGNTCNTCTGCCGTATGTCCAGTTAAGACCTTTTCAGGCANAANACTGTATCTCGCTTGACGCGCACGTTCCTCAAGATTCGGCCCGGCGTCAACACTAACTGATAGTGATTCAAATTGAGCGCCAAAGCGCTCGGCGGCAGCAGCAACGGTATCGGCTTCTTCGCTGGAGTCTGGTCGTATCCCATGATCAACATGAATAGCAGTAACTTCTAGTCCTGCTGAAGAAGCTAACGCAAGTAATGCCATAGAATCCGCCCCACCTGAAACAGCACAATTAACCGGTCCATCCGGAAAGGAACAACGTTCTAACAGGGGTTGAATAATATTTTTCACTTCAGCCTCCAGATTAAGCTCTAATAGAACTAGTTTTCTCTGGTTTCATCTTTTATCCTGCTTATCCAAAGATCTGGAAGCTGGATTTCTTCCATGGATGGAAGATTCTCTGGTCTTTCCCATGCCCGGTTTAGAAGCTCTTGACCCCCCACACCCTCCACTCCGGAAATAAAGGCCTCTCCAGCTTGGTATTGGTTTAACTTTGCTTCTAAACCAATAATTTTTTGAAAAATTCTACTAAACCCTTTTGCAGAGTTTCGACGATCACGAAGCGTTTTCGCAAAGTAACTGGCGCTCGGGATGTGATCTAACCCAGCACGATCCATAGTCACATCGCCATGGCCTTCTAGAAGACTCATCATCCCTGAAATTTGACTGATTGTTTCACGTTGCTTTGGGGTTGTAAGAAGATTCGGGATTCCACCTTCTGCAAATGGGTCCTCTCCGTTTTTTTTAGCTTCTACAATGCGCTTAACAGCTTCTTTGAGAATTTCCGGATCAGGATCAACTGTGTCAAGAGTTTGATTTACAAGTCCTAGAAAGTGATCGCGAAGCCAAGGAACACCAGTGAACTGGGCACGATGGGTGCATTCATGAAGAGCTAGCCACAGGCGGAATTCTTCAGGCGGAAATCCGTACTTGCTTTCCAAAGCAAGTACGTTTGGCCCAACGTAATAAACCATGTCCTGGTCTTCTGGATTTTCATCTTCAACTATAAGGAGGTCATACTGGCCCAAAACTCGACCTGACATCCACCCGAGGAGCATACCCATCTCAGCACCGCTAGCTTTGATACCAAACTCACCTAGAAAAGACTTCTCTTTACTGGCAAGCTTCCCAGCTAGCGGCCGGAGAAGTCTTTGAAAAGAGTCAATATTCGCTTCAATCCACATCGGCCGATCTGCGACTCGTCCTCTCGCGGCACCCATATGTGAATGAAGTCCTGTTTCTTCTGCAACTAACTGCTCTGCCTGGGC
>PAEG01000051.1 GCA_002703045.1 Acidimicrobiaceae bacterium | reverse complement strand
TGGCGGGAATCGAACCCGCGACCCCCTGCTTGCAAAGCAGGTGCTCTAGCCAACTGAGCTACAGCCCCGAAGCCGTTATCTTATCCGTAGTTCTAGAAATTAACGCGCTTTAAGAAACCACCATCAACTGTAAGGTTCACTCCGCTGATGTGTTTAGCAGCATCTCCGGAAAGGAAAGCTACCGCATTTGCGACATCTTCCGGGAGTCCTAGGTCACCTTGAGGGTGCGTTTTTTGAGTTGCTTCATAGAACTCTGGCATTCCTTGTTTGATGCCGTCCCAGTCTCCTCCCTCGACCATAATTGGGCCTGGGGAAACGACGTTACATCGGATTCCTTGTGCGCCAAGTACTTGTGCTTGGCCTAGGGTCCAGTTGGTTACTGCGGCTTTAAAGGCACTATAGCTTCCGGACCCAGATGCAAAGTGTTCAGCTGTTGCCGTGGTACCGATGCTGATGAGTGATCCCCCGCCATCAGCGAGCGCTTCTTGGGCTGCTCCTACTCCGCCGACAAGAGACATAAGGTCAATGTTGAAGTTATTGATCCATCCTTCAAGTTTTCTCTGAGGTTTACCTGACGTGTTGTGCACGTAGATATCGATGCCGCCAAGCTGCTCACTTGATGAATTGATCCATCCGCTAAGTGAATCAAGGTCGCCAGCGTCAACAGCTGATCCACATACTTCGCCTTGGCTGCTTAGCTCTGCGACTGCTGCTTCAACTCCCTCAGCATCTCTGGCGCATATAGCGACCGACGCGCCTTCTGCTAGTAAAGTTTCTGCTATTGCTCGACCGAGCCCTTTCGTGGCTCCGGTGACAAGAGCTTTTTTTCCTGCAAGTCCTAAATCCATTTCATATCCTCTCTATGGGAATTGTAGAAATGTAGCGCACGATCTATGAATTGTCCTATCCGAAGAAGGGAAACCCTTCTACATGTAGTTTTTGATAACGCGATGCCATTTATTCGCTGGTAAGTCAGGGTGAAGGATGGCGAGCATCGTGCAGTATTTACTTATCCGTTGCGGTCGAAATCCATGCTCCCATAGCCATACATCGAACGGGCTCGGCTGGACCGAGGATTTCGTTTCTAAAATACAATACGGGAAGGCAACGCTTTGATTCTCCCAATCCGTGCAGAGTAAATACTCGTCACACGTCATGCGGGTAGAGGTATTGTGATCGACAATCGTTGTTCGCTGGTACTGGGACGTGAGGGTCGGGCGGAGAATCTCGGAGCTTTCAGGACTCTTTGTCGCCTCTTCAATGAACGTTTTTCCTGATTCGGTTAACTCATAAAGGCTGTTGGCATCATATGGGGTTCGTGTCTTGACTGTTTTTCCTCGGCCGTCTTTCGTTTTGACTTCAAGCATTGCGATTCCTGTCGAATGGTAGAAGCGGGTTCTCGCTTTAAAGCGTGGCCTTCTTTTGTAAGCAGCGTCTTTATAGAGCTCGAGGTCTGGAGTATCGAAATAAACGGATTGATACCCCATGCTTCTTTTTTCATTGACGCTAAGGACCTGTCCGTTGATGTTTATTGTCCCGAGTAATGCATTGCAAAGTTCACTTGTGACGACGTATTTTCTATCGACTCGAGTTTGGAGAGATGCAAAAGCGTTCATTTCTTCTAATGTGATCGATGAAAATCGTTGCGACGATAATTGTGATGGTTGTATGGGCGCAGATCCCATTTCAGTCATTAGATGACGTACCTGCATCACTTGTGTATCGNACATCTACAACAGTGCTGTTATTCACAAGATCAACTCTTTGAATTTGTAGTCGTCGGATCTTTCCACTCAGCATTGTTTCAAGATCTGTCCGAAGCACAGCTTCGTCGGTGTATGCAGTATCGAGCCGCATTATTTGATGTCTNCTTCTCGAAAACAGNTGCGGATGGTCGCCGATAAAGAGGATGGCAATGATTGCTCCCATGAGAACTGGAGAAATCCACGAGTCAACATTTACCCCTCCGACAAGTCCAAGAGCTAGAGCGCAGAAGTAATACGCTATTTCTTGCTGACCTAATTCGTTCGACCTGAGTCGAATAATGGAAAGTACTCCGAAAAGGCCNAGGCCAAGACCGGCGCTTACTGCAGCATCGGCGAGAGTGAATGAAACGCCGAGAACTCCTACGTTGATACCGAAGAGGGCAACGACCATATCCTTACGCCCGTGCCGGGGGAAATACAGGCAAAAGACCATAATGATGATCGCTATCCCATTAAAGAGTACTAATAGTCCGTCAGACATTGCTTCTCCATTCCCCTACAGGTAAGTGTACTTGGTAGATTTTTTAAAGATCAATCGTTTTTCGCTCGAGCATATTCGAGATCCTCTTTGAACCTCTCTAGTGCTCTTCTCCATTCCTCTACCGATGGTTGATCATCGTGAACTACATCAGCTTGAGCGACAGAGCTTTCAATTTGGGCCGCCCACGTATCAAGAAGGTCCTCTACTGTTTCCTNGGAAAATGGGCCTTCTATGAAGGCATCCATCANTTGCTGATGTTCGCTTTCAAAACTTGCCCATGTTCCAATAATTTTNTCGCACGCTGCAGAAAGCTGGGCCAAACCCCACCCTCCGTAGACGAAGGGTTTACAGTCATTAGTTTTCTCTCCCCANCCATCTTTTATCGGAATAACTGGATTTCCTTCGTTCTTGATCACTTCGAAGGCATTATCAAGATCCCATGGAATAAGGTGCATTGTTTTTGCCGTGGGGTCCTCATACCAGTAAAAATTATGCGGATTACATGCTTCATTAGGAATGTTGCCTTCACCGCCACGACCCAATGCGCCGCTTCCTCCCCCGAAACAGTACCANTGAAAAACACCNTCATCGTTTCTGATNGTTCTATCCACAACGGCGTAAGCAAGCACCTCATCCACGTCCATCCATTCCTGCACTATCTGCATCCGCTCNTCAGCGGTTGCACTACCCATAGCANTTGCAAAGGACCGGATAATNTCAAATGAGGGGTTCTCGTCTTCGTTTGTTTTTAACGCATATGCATACTCNCCATCGCCTCGGGGCTCGCCATTGGACCGGANAGGCCAGATCTCCTTGTAGAGGTTTCCTGTTCCATCNTCGAAATTCTCTCTCGTGAATCTTCCATCTATCTGTTCTGTGAGAGCAAAAATTCCGTTGTATTCGCCGTTAATGAATAGTCGGGCGTGAACAGATCTGGGTGCTGGAACTCCCATTTCTCGAAANAGCCAATACCCGAGGCGCTCATGCATTTTCGTTGGGTCAAGATTCTGTGAATGAAATTGGAGTTTCTTCAANCCGTAAAATGTATCGTCGGTGTCTTCCCAATTGATCTTCACTTTCATGGAAAGCTTGGTGCACGTCTTTTCACCTTCAGCTTCGAAGAAATCGCCAGCGACACAACCAACCCATGCGCCGACGGAACCCTTATATCGGATACCAACAGGTCCAATTTCTTGGCCCTCAAATGTCATCGAACCTTCAACATATTCTTCTTTCCCGGGTTGTTTATCTATTAACGCTAGATCTTCTTCAGAGAGAGTTAGTTCAAATGTGTGAAGTGTATTCTGGTCGAAAATATACGAGGAGTCTCCTTTCGTATAGTCAGATTCTTCGTTGTCTTTAGGTTCATTGTCATCTCGTTCTGAATTTTCTTCAGGCGATGGTTCCGGCGTCGGTTCAACTTGCCCTACTGTCTCACTAGTATTTGTCTGCGTTTCNACAGTGGCCTGATCTTCCTTTTCGCCTTCAGATGAAGAACAGGAAAATCCGCCGGCAAGAAGACAGGTGGAGAGAAGAACACCAAAAAGAGTACGTATAAACACATCGCTAGTATAACGAAAGCGAAAATTTATCCTGTGAGATAGCAGGATTAGGTAAGCGGTAAATGCAGGTTAGACATCTGTTGTAGTAAGTTGTGCTCGTGAATTTACGATCTCAATGGGCCGACGCTATTGATCAGGAACTGCCGCTTCCTGAGTATCCCCGACCTCAGCTGGTCCGTGAAGAGTGGGTGAACTTGAATGGGAAATGGGATGCATGCGTGCATTCTCCAGAAAGAGAACCAGATTTTTCTGCTTCGATTCTTGTTCCATTTCCTCTCGGGTCAGCTTTGAGCGGGTTTGATCACGTACTCCAACCCGATGAGGTTCTGACGATGCGAACCTACTTCGAACATTCTCTCTCTGACGGTCCTGACCGTTTACGTCTCCATTTCGGAGGTGTTGACTGGGCGTGTGAAGTCTGGATTAACGATGTAGGCGTAGGGTCTCATACCGGTGGTTTCGACCCTTTTTATATAGACATAACTGATGCTTTGATTCCCGGTTTATCTCAGAAACTTGTCATTTCGATCACTGATCCGACTGATACCGGTAACCAACCATTAGGAAAACAAACGCTTACGCCGTTCGCTATTCAATACACCGCAGTAGCTGGAATTTGGCAAACTGTGTGGCTGGAACCTGTCCCACAATCCTGTATTGAGCGCGTCTATACCGAAACAGCAATTGCTGCGGGAACCGTAACGGTTAATTGTGACCTGTCAAATACGAAACCTGGGACGCAAGTGAATATTCGTGCGCTCGATGGTGAGACCATAGTGAGTCAGGGTAGCGAACTGGTTGAGGGTGGCTCCGGATCAGTGCTTCTATCTTTTGATGATCTCCATTTGTGGTGTCCAAGCGACCCGTTTTTGTACTCTCTTGTAATTGAAATAACCGATGGCACCGGTGATGTTCTAGATCGTGTTGAAAGCTATTTTGGCGCTAGAGAAGTTTCGTGCGAGCCTGATGATTCTGGCCATATGCGCCTTCACCTCAATGGGTCTCCTACTTTTCATTTGGGACTCCTTGATCAGGGGTGGTGGCCAGACGGCTTACTGACTGCACCAACTGATGAAGCCTTGAAATTTGATATTGAGGCTACGTTGGAGATGGGTTTTAATACTATACGTAAGCATGTGAAGGTTGAGCCGGCACGGTGGTATTGGCACGCTGATCGTCTTGGTGTACTTGTTTGGCAGGATATGCCGAGCACTGTTTTTAATATGGTTGAGTTTGGAAAGCAACTTAAGAAAGGGGTCGAACCCGAGGAAATGGAGTGGGATTCGATTAGCCCCGGAAAGGATCCGGATGGATTTCGTTCCGAGCTCGATGCGATGCTCACTGCATTGCAACCTTTTGCGTCGATTGTGGCTTGGGTTCCATTTAACGAAGCGTGGGGACAACACGATACAAATGAAACGTTGACCCATGTCATGCGTTTTGATCCAACACGCCTTGTTGATGGTCCGAGCGGATGGACTGATATGGGGTTAGGGCATATGCGTGACCACCATCTGTATCAAGGTGCTGAACAGTTACCGCAGCCAGAGTCTGGACGTGCCACGGTATATGGAGAATTTGGGGGAATTAGTTTGTACATTGACGGTCATTCAATGTTTGAAAAAGGGTGGGGGTATACGAAAACCGAATCGGTTGAAGATTTTCTTACGTCGTATGAAGAGTTACTGACTGTAATTGGTTCCCTGATTCCCGAAGGGTTAGCAGGCGCTATTTACACCCAAACGACTGACGTTGAGTCAGAGATAAATGGTCTACTTACCTACGATCGTAAATACAAGTTGCAACCGGAGAAGGTCAGATTGATCCATCAGAAGATCCTGTAACTAAAAGATCTAGCTTTGTGCTGATTTATTTCATCGCATAGAATTTCTCTATGTCTGACAAGCAAGTTCGTTCAATGCTGGAAAAATTAGAAGGATTTGCCTTTGATGAAGTTCCATGGACGACACCAAAACCGTTATCGGAGAGTCGTGTCGCTATTGTTACGACTGCAGGTTTAACCGTGGATGGAAACGCCGACTGGAATCCGGGTGATCAGGGGTTCAACCGCATTGCCCATGACGCTGATGAATTGACGCTCGCCCACTACAGCCCCAACTTTGATCGCACTGGTTGGATCATGGATAAGAATGTGGTGTTTCCAATTGACCGTCTGAATGAAATGGCTGCCGAAGGGGTCATCGGTTCTGTTGCAGAAACACATCTGTCATTTATGGGAGCGCAACCAGACCACACGCTTGAAACGATCCGCTTGGATACGGGACCAGCTGCCGCGCAACTTTTACAGGAGGACAATGTCGACATCATCCTCCTGACTCCGGTCTGACCCCTATGTACGCGTACCGTGGGTACGTTGGCGTCAGTGTTAGAACAGTCAGGGTTCGCCACGGTTGCTCTATCAAGCATCCGTGGACAAATTGAAACTACCTCACCACCTCGGGCACTTCATTGCGAATTTCCTTTAGGAAGACCTTTAGGGAAACCCAACGATGCGGACTTCCAACGCGAAGTCATAGAGCACGCCTTTGCTTTGCTGGATGAAACTTCAGGACCCGTACTAGTAGATCACCCGATTGAAATAAAAGATGGTTCGGATTCACCGCTCTCCTGTGTCATTCCACCCTCTGATACCAGTGATCGAAGTCCCGCAGCTTCCGAAGCATTAGGTTTATTGCCAGCGTGGAAACGAACTCACAAAAAATATGGCCGTTCCACAGTTGGGAAAGTCATCAGTTCTAATCAGGTCCCCGACATGCTTGACCTGTTTACACGTATTGCCAACGGTGAAGATTGGAAAGAAGTAGGGCTTCCTGGTGACCCGACAAAGATCGCCGCCGATATCAGGAACTTTTACGAAGAAGCATCCATCTCACTGTCTAATTCTTCTCCATCTGCTCGAAGCGCAGAGTCTTGGTTCGTGAACGAAACGCAGGCGGGAGATGTAATCCAGAAATCCAGAATTAAAATGAAAGAATCTGGAACAAATTTCTATTTCTGGTACTACCTGTTACCTATGACGCAACATCACGAACCTAAAGACAGCTGACAATGCCACGATCTATTTTCGTTCATGAAACTATCGATATCATCGGCCAAGGCCAATACGACTATATGGAAAAAGTCAATCGAGAACCAGCCCAGCATATGCCCGATATGACATCACTTCAGGGCACATTCTACGTGCTTGGCTTCGGAGGTGGNCGTTGGCCACAGGTAATTAACATNTGGGATTGTGGCGAGGACGGCTGGGACGGNTGGGGGCGGAACTTNGATCGTTTAAACCTGAAAAGAAGAAAAGCTTTTTANGGTGATTGGTGGGATGAGGCAGCACAATGGCGTAGCGGCGGGTTTGATAGAGTCTGTGCAGGTATTCCTGCATCTCCTACAACTCNACAAATCAAGGAACGAGGGATTAAAGGATCACTATTTGTGAATGAGGTGATCTCAGTTAACCCAGGGTCACAAATTGACTATCTTAATCTTGTAGTGAAAGAACGAGCTCCGATGATGGAAGACCATGGGATNACAGCNACAGGACTGTGGGAAGTTATAAATAATAACCATGAGGTCATCATGATCTGGGCCACGACAGTTGACGCTTGGGTCCAGTATCAAAAAAACCNTGATACAAGTCGCGGCCTTGACGATACCGGNGAAACCGATGAACGGTTNANTCANTGGGATACNACCGCNGCTGNCATAACGNTGGGTGGCGATACCCACNTCATGACNCCNCTTCCTGGTACCGTCTATGGNCCAGACGATTGGGAAGAAGCGGATCTTACTTCCTGGTTATCTGAAAATGCGCCCGAGGCATACNGGTCTCAACGNCCAACTGGAAATCTTACTCATGACGAAAGTGAAGGAAACTGATAATGGAATTGTCAACAATGACCTATGAAGTGAAAGACAATGTCGGATACATACATTTTTCCCGACCAGAAGGAGCGAACGCTGTAAACCCTGCTTTCTGTAGGGATTTAAAGAACGTGATNCNTGAAATTGAATCCGATGATGANGTTCGCTCTGTTGCAGTAACCGCAGAAGGTAAGGTCTTCTGCGCCGGAGGTGANCTCAAGGAATTTAATGCTGCGGGATCGGACCTTCCAGAAGTGGTTGCAGCAATGCTNGAAGACCTNCATGACGCTATTTACAAAATGAATGAAATACCGAAGCCTTTCGTTGCAGGAGTTCAAGGTGCTGCTGGAGGTGCAGGGATGTCGTTAGTGAGCGCTTTTGACCTTGTCGTCTCTGGAGAATCAGCGAAGTTCACCATGGCATACACAAAAGTTGGGCTCACTCCAGATGGAACGTCAAGTTATTTTCTAGCCCGCCATGTTGGCCTTCGTCGGATGCTTGATCTGACATTAACGAATCGTGTGCTTTCAGCCTCTGAAGCTGAAACATGGGGGCTAGTAAACCGAGTTGTGGCCGATGAAGATATCGCTTCGGCGACAGCGGCATTAGCGCAGGACTTGGCTACCGGAGCTCCTAATGCTGCTGGTGACGCGAAGACCGTAATCTACCGCGGGTACGAAAGCGCTTTGGAAGACGCTGGAGACTTTGAGGCACAAAACATTGTTCGGGCCGCTGGAACCAACGACGGGCAAGAAGGAATCTCCGCTTTTGTTGAACGCCGCAATCCAAAGTGGACTGGAACCTGATTAACTCTTCGCTAGTTCGTAATCTTCTAGTTTTGGCGCTTCCATTTCTGCCCGAAATCTAGAAAACGGGAACGGCCATGCGAACGGGACACCATTGTTATCTAAATACCAGCTGTTACATCCTGTTGCCCAGACAGTCCCTTTTGCAGCTTCATACCGTTCAGCATCAAAGCGTTGATACGCTTCCTGNCTTATTACAGCTAAATCCAGNTCNCNTTGGTTNACNTGATCAACNANNTTTAAGACATAATCGAATTGCATTTCAGCTGTCTGAATAAGAGAAAAATTCCCAACCGGGCTATTCGGGCCGTTCAGCATAAAGAAATTCGGGAATTCTGGAACAGCGATGGAGAGATACGCTGAAGGCCAATCTTCCCACACCTCATCAAGGACGATACCATTTCTTCCTGTGATATTCATTGGCCTCATGAACGCGTCAACATGGAAACCCGTAGCAAGAACAAGAACATCAAGTTCATGTAAATCCCCACCGGCACGAACCCCGTTTCCTTCTACACGCTCAATATCGGCTGTCACAATATCGACGTTGGGTCGTTGCACCGCATCATAGAAATTATGCGAAACAACGAGTCTCTTGCAGGCCGCCTTGTATGTCGGCCGAAGTTTTTCTTTCAATTCAGGATCGTTNACTGTTTCAAGAGCCTCAAGACANCGATTNTGTATATCATCAATTAGCTCTGAGTCTCCATCAATAACGGAAGTAGCAAATCCATCATTGAACGCCGTAGACATTTCCGTATGGAGATTTTGTAATAGGTCAGCGTCGGTTCGAAATGCTTCTTTTTCTTCTTCCGTGTACACAACGCGCTCGTTCGGAACAATCCATTGGGCAGTGCGCTGAAACACACTGAGTTTTTCAACGTCTGGAGCGACTGCAGCTGTAATCTGCACGCCACTCGACCCAGTCCCGATAAGACCTACCTTTTTNCCTTCAATAGAGACATCGTGATCCCAGCGGGCAGTGTGAAACATTGGCCCTNCAAAATCATNTAAACCGTCAATGTTNGGATACTTGGGGTGATGAAGTATCCCAGTGGCAGCAATAACCCACCGAAAATNTTCGACNTTTCCCTTTTCTGTTTCGATCTCCCATNNATCACCCATCCAACTGCAGCGGGTTACCGCCTCGTTGAATCGGATNTGGGGATCTACCCCGTAACGTTTAGAAACCTTTTCGAAGTACTCCTGTACTTCTGCNCCNGGCGACGTGAATTCACTCCAATCAGGATTCAATTCAAAAGAATAACTATAAATATGAGATGGAACATCACATGCAATACCNGGATACGTATTCTCTCTCCANGTTCCACCNACCCTGTCAGCTTTTTCAAAGATTTGAAATGNNTACCCNGCTTCCATAAGTTTNATACCCGCTANGACNCCGGACATACCGGCCCCAATCACGGCAAAAGTATTATCGTTTCCAGACCTGCTTNTCATAGGTGTTTAGCGTAGCCGGTTTTCTGCCCGTGCCTTAATTCCGGGGGACGTCGCGGAAAGGAAGATGCCTATCGCTAGATGGTTCCCTCGGTAGTCCNAACACTCGCTCGCCAAGAATGTTTCGTTGAATCTCATCCGTTCCTCCCGCAATAGATTTCGCCGGAGTAGAAACAAGAATCTCTGCCACAATTGTCTCAAACCTATCGTTTGTTCCAGAAAGCATCCCTTTCGCCCCTGCCAAAAGGGTATGGACCTTATTTGCCTGGCGAGCGACATTACTACCCATCAATTTCCCTATTGATCCTTCAGCTCCGGGTGCCCGACCAAGTTTCCGCTCGGCACGAGCACGACCTGCTGTCCATTGCCCAATCCTATGCAACATGATCGCTTTAACAATCTCTTGGCGGAGAACAGGATTCTTGTTTTGATTGCTTTTTTCGGCGTGTTCTTGAATGAGATCTATCCGTCCAGCACGTTGTGGGTACCACGAATAGACTTTGAAATGTTCCTCGGATTCAGCTGTAGCCTCTGCAAGAACTCTGCTTTTAGTTTCCTTATATTCAGGTTTTTTCAAGCTTGCGAATCCTCGTTCAAAGGCAAGGGTCGTCAGGGCTGCTGCCCACCCATCACCAGTTGATCCGATGGTGAAGTCTTTTGGAATTCGGGCTTCATCTAGAAAAACTTCATTGAATGAACTATGGCCGTTCATCTGCATCAGAGGTCGAATATCAACTCCTTTCTGCTTCATGGGAAGAACAAAGTAGGTTAAACCTCTGTGTTTTGGAACGTCCCAATCTGTTCGAGCAACGAGAAGGCCGAGATCAGCGTGGTGAGCGCTTGTATTCCATACCTTTTGACCTGAGACGACCCATTCATCGCCATCGAGTTGAGCTTGGGTCGTTAAACCAGCGAGATCTGATCCCGCTCCTGGTTCACTAAAAAGCTGGCACCATGATTCTTGCCCAGTTAAGGCTGATTCGAGAAATCTTTTCTTCTGATCTTCACCTCCATGTTTAAGAATCGTGGGGGCCGCAAGGTTCATACCAGCCCCTATCGGAGTTGATACTGCTCCAGCTCGAAGAATTTCTGATCTCACGATTTCATCAGCCCATACTGGATAATCGCGCCCAAACCAGGACTGAGGCCATGAAGGAACCGCCCAACGTCCTGCAACAAGTCGTTTTCGCCACTCTAAGAGAGACAGATCTGGATCCCAGTTCTCTTGCAGCCATTCACGAGTCAGGTTACGTATTTCACTCTCCTGTATCTCCGGCATAGATCCCCTTTAGTGGAAAAGAACCATACCTTCGTTCCGTGCTTGCCGCTACTCCCATATGTGGCTCTTATTGCGTTTTATGAGGCACGGTTTGCTCTTTTCGGTAAAACTACGGATATNGCAATGATAGGAGTGACATGTCTGGGCAGTTAGAAAATAGAGTCGCGATCATTACAGGAGCTGGAGAGGGAATAGGAAGAGGTATTGCTACCGCCTTTATTAAGCAAGGGGCAAAGGTTGTGATTGCTGAAATCGATACAGATCTTGGTATCGCTGCAGAAAAAGAATTAGGTCACAACGCCCTTTTCGTCCAAACAGATGTTTCGATAAAAAGCGACAATGAGCGAATGATTACTGCTGCGGTTGACCAGTGGGGGACGCTCGATATTTTGGTGAATAATGCGTGGGGGGGTGGTTTAATTTCTCGTGTTGAATCGAAATCTCCCAAGTTGATGGAGCGAAGTCTCAACGTTGGATTTCTCGGACCACTATGGGCGATGGTTGCCGCTCATNCNATCATGAAAGAAAAAGGATATGGAAGAATTGTGAATCTGTGTTCGTTGAACGGGGTGAACGCCCATATGGGGACAGTTGAATACAACTCAGCAAAGGAAGCTTTACGTAGTGCGACTAGAACCGCAGCTAGAGAGTGGGCTCCATTGGGAATCACAGCAAATATTATTTGCCCAGCGGCAAAATCTGCCTCGTTCTTTAGGGTNATGAATGAATTTCCCGAACTTATCGCTGCCGCAGATGCTGCAAACCCCATGGGAAGAATGGGTGATTGTGAAGAAGATATCGGACCTGTGGCTGTTTTCTTAGCAAGTGAGGGATCGAGTTATGTCACNGGNAATACATTATTTGTTGATGGNGGGTCCCATATCAATGGATCTTCATGGGCNCCAGATTTGGGAGATTAATCAAAGGCCTTCTTAATTGACTCAAAGGGGTTTTTCCTAGCTTCTTTAACTGATTCCTGATATGCCGCTAGAGCTTGAAGTTCTTGGGCGGCACGTATAGCTGTCCGTCCGCCCAGCACTTCAAAGGATCGATGGACTGAGCGTTTATTTACCTGCTGGAGGTCTGATGGCACACGAGCGACGGTTGTAGCCATNGTTAAAACTTCGTCTTCTAAGCGGTCAGCCGGGTATGCCCGATTTGCGAAACCCACCTGGACTGCTTCTTCAGCTGNATAGGTATTGCCGGTTAACATCATNTCCATCGAAGCGCGCAGTCCAAGAAGAGGCGTATGGAACTGCCAGTCAGGAGTGCTCATCACACGAACAACCGGATATCCAATAGTTGCATTGTCAGCCATGTAGATAAGGTCACATGCTGATGCAAGTTCTGTACCCCCTGCCATGGCATACCCGTGAATTTGGGCGATGACAGGTTTTGCAAGATCCCAGATACTGAACCAGCTGTCGGTAGCTTGACGAGTCCATTGCCCATCTCCTGGAGCACTGTAGATGGGGGCATCCTCCATTAATCCTCCACTGGTAAGGTCGTATCCGGATGAGAAACAATCTCCTGCTCCTCGAATAATTGTCACTCGAACTTCTTCATCGACGTCGTGGGATTGTAGGGAATGAAATATTTCTGTTCGCATTGGTGTACTAATTGCATTGCGTTTTTCTGGCCTGTTNAGCACGATTCTTCGCACAGCAGGTGCCGGTTTTTCGATAATGATATGTTCGTAATCTGACATGTCTTCTTTCTACCTTGTCTTCTTTGTGGCCGATACTGTTACTTGATCCTGTTCTTTTCTTCGAAGCGGAGTATCCATAGCATTGAGAGTGTCCTTTGTTCTTCTTTGTTTGTAGAACGATTACCCATATTTCGCAAAACGTCAGGTGATGTGCCAAAGTATCCAAAGAAGAAAACNGTTGCATTGGAGAGAAAATGGGTGAACATCTGACACGTCCTGGAGAAACAAGTGGGTGGCCGAAATTGAAGGTCTCGTATCGAACTGACGCGGAAAAGATAGCGGCCCTGCTTCCGCCGGGGCTTGAACCAAGCGGAGATCCGATCGTACAGATTAACGTCTACTGCGTACCTATTCTGGGTGAACCAGAGTATGGGGTAAGCACCAAAATTGGAGCTTCATTTGATGGGATGGATGGATTATTTTGTGTAGGAATGGGGATCGATCAGGAAGCCGCCATTTTCATCAGCCAAGAGCTAAATGGTCAACCAAAATTTCCCTGCAATATTTCGTTCTATCGCATAGATGACTACGTCGAAGCTGTTTGTGAACATCAGGGGTACACATTTATGGAATTCCGAGGGCATTCCAATGGAAATGTAGAGCCAAGTGGCGAAACCGTGGAAGAAAATGAATGGTGGATCAAATCATCTCGTCAGATCGGGGGGGCTGAAGGAGAGTTTGATTTCCCGCCTCATGTCGTTCGTGTGCATAGTGTAAGCGAACCTGTTGAGATTGAGGATTTAAATGGGGATCTTGTCCTTCGTGAAAGCCCATGGGACCCTTACACGGAGCTGCTACCTATGCGCGAGCAGGTTTCTGCCCAGCTCGTCAGATCTGCACATAAAAGTCGTGAAATTACCAACGCCGGCCCATTAGATCCAGAGGGCTTCTGGCCATATGCGGACACGATTGGAGGATCTCGTTGGCCAGGTGAGCGAGGCGGCCCGAAGAACTGGCGACNCTAGGTCTTATTCTGGCCAGCCGGGAAGCAGTCCCCGTCGTTTAGTTTCCNGCTGAGCGTTTACGATAGTCCCTGCNTATTCATCTCTGGCACGAGGGTCTTCGACGAGCCAAGCTACCGCTGNTCCTATTNCTTCTGGTGGNGCGCTGGGAAATGCGGTGTATTCTTTCTCTTTTCGTTTCGCTACTTGCCGCTCTGTAATGACATGCCCAGGGTCAATGTTGTAGGTGACAATACCTTCATCTCCATGCTCGACCATAAGTAGAGGAGCTACACGTTCAAATGCTGATTTAGACATCGCATACCCCACTCCCCATCCACCTGAACCTATTTTCCCTGGAGGGTTTATGAATGCAGTAGCAGAAATCATATTGACGATTGTGGCCCCTCCTTGTTCAATAAACGCTGGTAAGAGATGCCGTATTAGCCCTAATTGAGCAAAAACGTTGCCTTCAAATAGCTGTTTAAGATTCGTGTCGTCGAGTTCTTCTATCGTTAACATCGCCCCTGGGCCCTGATAGATGGCGTTATTGACAAGCACATCTATACGGCCAAAGTGTTCGATAGCTTCGTCAGCTGCATGAATAACGGAGTGTCGATCTAGTAGGTCCATTTGTATCGGATGGCCTTCTTGGCCAGCTGCACGTATTTGGTCAACAGTTGTGTCGAGTCCACCTGGGACAGGAGTTACTCCATCATCGAGGAATGCTGTCCCATCGATCATGGTTCGTGCCGAAACCGCTACGTCATATCCAGCTTGAGCTAATGCCACTGCGCATGCTCTACCTATTCCTCTGCTCGCTCCTGTTACAAAAGCGACTTTTCTTGTCTTCACCTTTTCTCCCTCTTGTTCAAACTCTAGGGTGAAGTTGTGTGGTTTTATAGCTAACACGACAATAAAGACTTTTCGCACAGATTTGGAGTTCAACGTGACAACTTCTTTAGATTCTGACCTTTTTCTGCCGGATCCTGAACCGAGCGAAATTTCATACACCATCATTTCTGTCGATGACCATGTCGTCGAACCACCGCACCTGTTCAGAGAATACATGCAACCCCAATTACGAGACCTCGGCCCTCAGTTGATTGAAACTGAACAAGGTCATCAAATCTGGGAATTTGAAGGTAATACCTATAGTCAGGTTGGGATGAATGCGGTAGCTGGTCGCAAGCCTGAAACTGTAAAGATGGAACCTTTTCGCTTTGACCAAATGNGGCCTGGTTGTTACGACATTGATGCGCGAGTAAAAGATATGGATCTTGGCGGCATCTGGGCGATGCTTAATTTCCCATCCCAGATCACTGGTTTTTGTGGAACGGTGTTCGCTAAAGCCNCTAATCGAGAGGTAGGGGTAGATGCTGTGAGGGCATGGAATGACTGGCTCTTTACCGAGTGGTATTCCAAATACCCTGATCGGGTGATTCCTGGTGGCATCACCTATCTCGGAGATAGTGAAGCAGCTGTTAGTGAAATCTACAGAAATGCGGAACGAGGATTTGTCTCTGTGACTCTTCCTGAAATGCCCCACCATATTGGCTTTCCGAATTTATGGGATAGAGAATTTTGGGATCCGATTATTGGTGCTTGTGCNGAAACAGAAACTGTTATTTCTCTTCATGTCGGAAGTTCGGGGGTTACCCCATTCACACCGGGAGCGCCAGCGTTACAAATAGGAGCTACCCTTTTCGGCCAGCTTTCTCTTGGAGCTTGTGCCCATTGGTTATGGAGTGAATATCCACTTCGTTTTCCTAATCTTAAAATCGCTATGTCGGAAGGTGGGATTGGATGGGTTGCCATGCTCATTGATCGACTAGAAAATATAATCGACCGGTCAGGTTACGGATTGGGATGGGGTGAAAGACCCGCAGATATTCTGCGGCGNAACTTTTGGTTCTGCACTCTTGATGACCCATCAACAATAGACACTCGTGATGTGATTGGAGTGGAGAATATTTGTGTTGAGACAGATTACCCNCATGGTGATGGGACNTGGCCGAATACACAGAATGTAATCAGGGATGCATGGGGTCANATTCCCGTAGATGAACTTCGAATGATGTGTTGTGAAAATGCGGCCNAACTGTACCGGCATCCTTTACCAGATATTGTNCTTCCCATTAAGTGAGACTTTAGAACCNGATGGNTGAAGAAACCACCGATTTATNCTCTCTATGAATTCTTAAACTGNGCCCCAATGTTTAAGGGAGTTACATCAAGCGGATGAAGAACACCCGGTGGAGCTTCACAAACTGCTGGGATTGCATTAACGATTCGGTTTGCAGCGGTGCCGTTTCCTCCCCCCGCAGCGCCACGCTCACCGTGCTCTTCACCATGGACAGTAACTGAAATGCTCGGCTTCCCCGTTATCTCAACTTGATGAACTCCTTGACCTGACGAGGGGTATGGCCAGTCAGGAGCNCAATCATCATCGATTCGAGTTACATGNTCCATTACCAACATAGGTTTTCCATTCACGATGCCTTGAATTTCAAATCGTAAAGCCCCAATGGTTCCTTCATCAAAGTCCCCCATTCCCTCAACGGTTACGGTCTTTTCCAAAGCACGCTTCTCAACGTGAGTTCGGATTTCTTCAAGTTCAACTCCAAGCCCATCAGCCAGAATTCGAATCTCCGGCCCCCACACCATCTGCATTGAGAAATCTAGAACCATAGGAGGAGTTTGATCCATCGGCATGCCGAAACCTACAAGATTACGAACAGCATCAGGCTGATCATACAGTGCATAGTTCATTAATTCTCTGGAGCGGATTTCAGTAATATCAGCGCTAACCCCAGCGAGTAATAACGGCAGGATGTCACAGGTCCACCCTGGATCAATTCCAGAAGCGAAAATTGAAGCATTCCCCTCGGCGCATGCACTGGCGAATCGATCCGCTAAATCCTCAGGCATCGATGGAGGGTGATAAAGAGGGTAAAAGCTAGCAGTAACGACATTCTTTCCATGTCGAAGAAGTGTCTCTGCTTCATCAAGAGATTCCATAGGCCTGAAATCGGCGTTCACCGTATAGACAACCGCATCAATATCGCTCTCAAGAGCGATAGAAATATCATCAGTAGCTGCAATACCTGTGCTTTCAATACCGGCCAGGTCACCGGCATCTTTCCCAACTTTGTCAGGGTTTTGAACTAGTACTCCCGCTAGATCCAGATCCTTATTTGCTACAACCGAACGGATGGCCGGACGACCTACATTCCCGGTTCCCCAAACAACAACTTTTTTCCCCATTGATTCTCTCCTTGGCTCCTCTGTAACGATATGTGACATCGGTGCATAGATCTAACTGAATAAAAATATCCGCTGACATGCCCATTTCTCCTCATGTGCGGATTCAGGTAGGAGAATACGAAAAAATGCGCGACAATAGAGTAAAGCGGAGAGAAAGCAGATCAACATGCAAGGACTTATTCTTGAAGGAACCACTGAAGATAGCATCCGNTTTTCTAACAATATTGAACTTGTAGCTGANTTATCTCCTAGGCAAGTTCGCGTTGAAATACACGCCGCTGGTGTTTGTGGATCAGACTTAAGTTGCGTCCACGGAAAATACTATATGCCTACCCCCTTGGTTCCAGGTCATGAAGCGGCCGGCAAAGTCGTTGAAGTAGGGTCAGCTGTCACATATTGCCAAAAAGGTGACCATGTCATCCTTTCAACTTTTGGGAATTGCGGTCACTGCCCTGAATGTGAAGACGGGCATCCTGGAAACTGCAGGAATGGGGGTATGGGAGGGCTTACCCAGCCTTATCGAGAAGAAGATCAACTCCTATATAATTTCGCAAATATAGGTGCGTTTNTTCAAGAAACAATAGTGAACGAAAATCAATGTATCCCCATTCCAAAAGAAATGCCGTTAGCTTCTGCTTCTCTTATTGGATGTGGCGTAATAACAGGGACTGGCGCTGTCTTTAATCGAGCCAAGGTACAGATCGGCGATACCGTTGTTGTGATTGGAGCTGGAGGTGTTGGCTTAAACGTTATCCAAGCAGCGAATTTGGTCGGAGCTAGTCAGATTGTAGCTATTGATCGAGTTCCAGAGAAGGAATCGTTAGCAAGAGATTTCGGGGCTACAGACTTCATAGTTTCCGAGGGAGAAGATTTTGATGCCGTAGCAGTTGTAAAGGAAATTCTCCCGTTTGGCGCTCATCATGCATTCGAAGTTGTTGGCCATACGGGGCTTCTAAGCGAAGCTATTAATATGACTCGACCAGGAGGAAATATATGCGCTGTAGGCGTTCCTGATTTAACAGCGACCGTTACGTATGGATTTCAAAGCTTGCATCAAAATAAACAACTGATGGGAATCCGAGCTGGAGGAGCTAAACCCCGAAAAGATTTTCCTATGCTGGCTGACTTATACATGCGGGGAAAATTAAAGCTAGATGAGATGATCTCGAACACTTCAGGACTAGAAGGTATCCAGGGAGCATTTGATGCTATGAAAATAGGAACAGAAGCTCGAACGGTGCTTCTTCCTCACGGATAAGGGACATATA
Organism: Acidimicrobiaceae bacterium; assembly: GCA_002703045.1. Taxonomy (GTDB): domain Bacteria; phylum Actinomycetota; class Acidimicrobiia; order Acidimicrobiales; family UBA8592; genus UBA8592. Next base: position 21,223 of record PAEG01000051.1, on the reverse strand, counting down.
AAGACATAAAATGTTTGACTATCTCATTACAGGCGGCACCATCGTGGATGGAACTGGAACAAAATCGTTTCAGGGAGATATCGCCATCTCTGATGACCGAATTGTGGCTATCGGAAAGCTGGATGGTGAAGCAAAAGAAGTTATTGACGCAACTGGATTAGTTGTCTCACCCGGATTTGTAGATCCCCATACCCACTACGACGCACAGTTGTTCTGGGATCCAAGAGGAACACCATCAAACCTGCACGGTGTAACGAGTGCAGTTATGGGAAATTGTGGTTTCACCCTCGCTCCCGTCAATAATGCCGAAGACGCCGATTATTTACGGAGAATGATGGTGAAAGTGGAAGGAATGCCACTTGAAGCTTTAGAAACTGGAGTTAGCTGGGATTGGAACAGCTATGGAGAATACCTCTCAAGACTCGAAGGAAACATCGGTTTAAATATTGCAACAATGGTTGGCCACTGTGCTCTTCGTCTCGCAGTTATGGGTTCTGATGCAACAAAAGAAGTTGCAACATCTGAACAGATTGATGAAATGAAATCCCTTCTAGCAAAATGTATTGAAGAGGGAGGCCTCGGCTTTTCAACAACGAGAGCTTTTACACACAATGATGGGAATGGAGATCCGGTACCATCTCGGGTTGCATCTGAAGAAGAACTTCTTGCTCTCTGTTCGGTAGTCGCTGACCATGAAGGAACCTCACTTGAATGGGCCAGTGATGGTTGTTTGAATGGGTTCTCTGAGGACGAAGTTGAATTGATGGCGAACATGTCGCTAACCGGGCGTAGGCCATTGAATTGGAATGTATTGACTGTTGATTCCGCACGACCATCTGATTACAAAAATCAGCTACAAGCTTTAGAAACGTGCACTGAGAAAGGTGCACGAGTTGTTGCCCTTACTATGCCTGTTCTTGTTGGTATGAACATGAGTTTTCTTACCTACTGTGGTTTGAACATGATGCCCGACTGGGGTCCTATTCTGGGACTTCCGGTGATAGAACGAATGGAAAAATTACGCGATCCCGCGGTACGCAGATTTATGGAAGAACGAGCTGCGTCCCCAGATGCTGGAGTTTTTAGTCGTCTTACCGGATGGGGTCGCTATGTCATCGGCGATACCTACTCTGAGGCGAATGAAGGTCTTAAAGGTCGAACAATAGGCGAGATAGCTCTCGAACGAGGAGTGAGAGATTTTTACTGCCTTCTGGATATTGTGTTAGCGGACGAACTGCAAACTGTCCTTTGGCCCGGACCCACTGATGATGACCCTGCGAGTTGGCACATGCGGACGGAGGCATGGCAACACCCAGACGTGATGATTGGCGGGTCGGACGCTGGAGCGCACTTGGACCGAATGTCTGGGGCCCCGTATACAACAAGCTGGTTGCACGATTGTCTTCACGGTAAATCGCTTATTTCCCTCGAAGATACTATCCATCACATCACACAGGTACCAGCGGAATTATTTGGCCTTCGCGACCGTGGAATTCTGAAAGAAGGTTGGTTCGCCGACATAGTTATTTTTGATCCGGAAACGATCAACGCAGGTGATGTGATCCTTCTTAATGACCTTCCAGGAGGAGAAGGCCGTTTATACGCTGATGTTTCAGGAATGCGCAGAGTATTTGTCAACGGTGTCCCCACAGTCATCGATAACGAACCAACCGAATATCTTCCCGGAACAGTATTAAAGAGCGGGCAGGACACGTACACAGTTGACATTCCTGCAAATAGATAAGTCTTCAGAGCCTCGTTAAGGAACGACCATTTTGCAAGATATCGAACCAGAGTTTAATCTTCCTTACTAACTCTGGAGGTTAACATGTCGAGATTTTCAAACAAAGTAGTGATCGTTACTGGTGCATCAGCTGGGATAGGAAGAGTAACATCACTTCGATTCGCGTCAGAAGGAGCGTCGGTTGTAGCAGTTGACTTGAACGAGGAAACGCTAAATGAAACAGTCGAATTAATCGAAGGCTCAGGTGGAACGGCTCATGCAGTTGTCGCTGATGTGACGGTTTCATCCCAAGTTAAAAATTATGTCGATCAAGCCGTTGAAGTATATGGCGGAGTAGATGTGCTATTTAACAATGCAGGAATTGAAGGCCATGTCGCTCCTTTAGAAGCGTACGACGAAGAAATATTTGACAAAGTTCTCAACGTAAACGTGAAAGGCGTCTGGCTAGGCATGCGTCATGTCGTAGATGCCATGCGTCTACGCGGTGGGGGAAATATCGTCAATACCGCATCAGGAGCTGGANTAATGGCTACACCAACACTTGTGGCATACGGAGCAAGTAAACACGCGGTAGTTGGGATGACAAAAACAGCTGCAATTGAATTCGCACCAGCAGGGATACGGGTCAATGCGGTATGTCCTGGAGTCGTGAATACCCGAATGATCCGAAATATCGAAAAAATGACTATTCCTGAAGACCCTGAAGAATATACGAAAATGACGAATGAGCGCGTACCGCTCGGACGATACGCTGAACCGGAAGAAATAGCTGGACTCGTCGCTTATCTTGCATCTGATGAAGCTGCGTATATTACTGGAGCAAGTTACATCATTGACGGTGGCCTTTTCGTCTCTTAGACCGATAGTCACCCCTCTCCCATTCGCAAGTATGGTGGTGATGTGCAATTCCATACAAAACTCATACAAAGAACCAAAAAAATCACTCGAACACGTTGGTGGAGAACGCTTGAAGCAATAGTTATTGGCGGAGCTTTTATAGCCGTAGGAATTAACCATTTCCTAGACCCTGACTTCTTCGAAGCGATTGTTCCAAGTTGGTTCTGGAGTCCTTCATTTGCAAATGAAGTATCAGGCGCTGCAGAAATTATTTTAGGAGCTGCGTTAATCCCAATTTGGTCTCGCCGGTACGCAGCCTACGGATTACTTATTCTTTTAGTTCTCGTATATCCAGCAAATATTGACATGTTCATCAATGACGTTGATGTTCAAACGAATGCTTCAGGTATAGCTGAACGAGTCGTCAATGCTGAAGGTGTGAGACTTCGTAACTTTATACGGTTACCTTTTCAGTTTCTCTTTGGGTGGCTGGTATGGAGACACACCAAACAGCGACCTAGCACTAGCCCAAATTCTTAATCTGCGACGGTTATGACTACCCCGCAACTCGAATTTTCTTTTCGCCGTATGAATCTAGTGATTCTTCCAAAGCCGACAATTAACGTAAATTGAATCCCGTATTTTTTCTTTACCTTTTTTTGAATACTTAGAAATTCATCACCAAATACAAGGTCAGCGGTTCCTTTTACTACGTTGTGCCCGTCAAGGGGTTCCCCACGTGAGTTACTCGCAACGAGTTCGACGCTAGGAGTCTTCATGATACGTTTTGCTTTCCATGAAGTCGACTCTGTTGTGAACCCTACTTCTCCTTCTTTCAGGTCAACGATCCATACAGGGCAATTCTTCTTTCTTCCGTCTTTTGTGAATGTTGTTAACGAAACGTATGTATTTTCACCGATACTCAAGGCTCTCCTCTTAGCGTTTTATTTCTTATTGATAATAGGGGTTGGCTACTTAGCTAACTCCGATTGCCTGCACCTGCGCGAGAAAGGTACAAGAGAGAACATCATAGCCTTTATCAATTAAATCCACCTTTATAACTCCAGATTCCGGAGCGCCGACCCATTTAGCGTATGTAACCAATGGGCCTGATCTACCTCCGATTAAATACCTGACATCGATTCCTGTTACAACACATGGCGTGTTGTAATGAGCTTCTGCAAAAGTCTGGGCACTTATCTCACCAATAAGTGTCATAATCGCCCCTTGCACAAATCCACCTGGCCTTCGAACTGCTTCCTTTGGCATCATGGTTACTTTGCCAGTCTCCTTATCAACAATAGAAATGCCGGCTAGTTCTTCCACCGGCTGTTCAAGTGGAGGTAACTCTAGTGATCCCATTCGATCCCTAACCTTTGCTACATCGGGCTTAGTTTCCCCTTCTCGTAGCGGAGTTCTCATAAAAGTAATTTGTGCATGCCCGACTGAACAATTGTTCTCATTGACATAGTCCAATTCCTCAACCATGAGGCGTCTGCCATGTCGAAGGATCGTGCTACGAGCTTCAATATTTTGAGCTTCAGTAATCTCTGCTCGGCGGAAAGAGAAATCAGTAGTAAACGTCCAGTCTTCAACAAGTGATTCAAGACGCATTCCGACAACAGTGTCAGCTAGAAGCATCAGCGGTGCAACCCTAATNANTCCATGGGACGTTAGATTCTCATTGACCCNGACATGTCCTTTAGATGCATCAANAAGATCTGGTCTTGCTCCCATGCGNGCCATAACGCTGAGAAANTCTGATGGGAATTCAGCTTCTGACATGTGAGGCNCCTAATTAAGCTAGGCTGACGTCCCTCTTATAGGGAGGAGGGTCAATACGATTTCCTGGTGTCCAACTAACTGGAAGGTGTTTAATTCCTCCAATAAAATTTGACCGGAGTCTTTCCGGCTCGCCCTCAAGTTTCATATCAGGAATACGAAGCGCAATTTCTCGAAAAATAAGTCGGAGCTCTGCTCTTGCTAGATTTGCACCCAAGCAGTAATGAGCTCCTCCACCTCCAAATGCAATGTGGTCGTTTGGTGTTCGAGTTATATCAAACGTAAATGGGTCAACAAATACATCTGAGTCTCTATTCGCGGAGATGTACCATATAACGACTCGTGTGTCCTTTGGAATTTCTTGACCTAGTAACTCAGTATCTGCTGTTGTGGTGCGTCGGAAATGAAGGACAGGGCTTGCCCACCGGATAATTTCATCCACTGCAGTATCCAAATACCTATCAGGGTCAGATTTAAGAAGTGCGAATTGCTCTGGATGTGTGAGCAATGCATGCATTCCATGTGCTGTAGCATTTCGAGTTGTTTCATTCCCAGCCACTGATAGAAGAAGCATAAAGACATCTATTTCTAATTCAGTTAGTCGATCTCCATCTATTTCAGCATTAACTAGCTTCGTCATGATGTCATCTTGCGGGTCAATTCCCCGATCAGCAGCCAATTGATGGGCATACGCATATAGTTCCATCGCTGCGACACCGGGGTCACCTTCATACTCAGGGTCATCTATACCAATGAGATCATTTGACCACTTGAATAGTAGGTGCCTGTCTTCTTGGGGGACTCCCATAATTTCTGCAATCGCTTGTAGCGGAAGCTCAGCTGCCAAATTTTCAACAAAATCAGCTGAACCGGACTCGATTACATTATCGACGATCAACGTTGTTCGATGAGCGAGAAATTGCTCAAGTAAGCTAATCATCCGAGGAGTAAACCCTTTGCTAACCAATCGACGATACCTAGTATGTTTTGGCGGGTCGGTGTAAAGCATATTAAGCCCCCGTTGATCAACAAAATCTCCATCCTCATGATCAACTCGAGGATTTGGAATACTAATTCCACCGATTTCGCTTGAATAAAGCTCATTATCCCTATTGACGATTCGAACATCCTCATGGCGAACAACATTCCAAAAACCGCCGCCATCTGGATGATCATGCCAAAACAAGGGGGATTGATCTCTCAATACCTGGAACATCTCGTGATGCTCCATACGCACAAACCGATCCGCATCTAACAGATCTATGTCAGTAAGGTCCATGTTGGCTCCGGTCGAGAACGAAGGAAATTGTTTTTGCTATTTGACTTATTAAGGGTAAAGAATCCGTTGTGATTCAACCTCTAAATGCTCGGATGGAACTTTTACATTCCTCTGAACAGCACTATTGTTTATTAGTAGAGTATTTAATGAAATACATTAACTTAGGTTTAGTTAATTGGCAAAAGGAGAAAATAATATGACACAGCAGATCAACACCAGTAACGATCCGTACATCATCGTTTCCTCTGACTCCCACGCTGGGCTGCAATGNGAAGAATACCGNCCCTACTTAGATTCTGCAGTGCATAGCGAATTCGATGAATACGTAAAAGAAAGNCATGAAAACCGCCGCCTNACNGAAGAAATNAACGGTGANTACGTTGAAGAATGGGAAAGTAAGAATGCCGAAGGNCTTCGTGGAGCATACGATCCCGAGGTNCGCGATAAGGAACTAGATGCGGATGGAATATCAGGAGAGATTATTTTCGCTGATGGTGATGCCGTTACNGGCATGGAATCNCCCCCATTTGGGGCAGGACTTGCAGCTGGCCAAATCACTGATCCACGACTAGCGTTNGCCGGAGCNAAGGCACATAACAGGTGGTTAGAAGAATTTTGCGCTACAAGCCCTGCACGACGAGCAGGAGTAGCTTTACTCCCNATCACGCATGGAGTAGATGAAGCAGTAAAAGAAGTTGAANCATTAGCCGGCAAACCAGGAATTANAGGCGTTATGATTCCCACTCTCTGGCATGAGTCAGCTCCGTATGGAAGTGACCATTACGATAANTTNTGGGCAGCGTGTGCTGAAACTGGACTTGTCGTCCATACNCACTCAGGCGAAGCTGACTTTCCAAGCTATGGGGAAAATATAGCCATGTACGTTTCTGANGTAGCTTTTTGGACACATCGTGCNCTTTGGCAATTGCTCTTCAGTGGCAAATTCGATCGTTTCCCTGGGCTGAAATACTGTGTGGTGGAATGCGGAAGCTGGTGGGTTGGNGATCTTCTATGGAAAGCTGACGTGAACTTTGGAGCTAGCTGGAAAATTAAGAAAATGAGCAGCAGAATGAAAGGCTTACTTACCAAACTCCCATCTGAGTACTTCGGCGACAGCATCTTTATTGGTGCATCTACAATGAGTCGCTACGAAATCCGAGAAAGAAACCGNAATGGAATCGATGCACTCATGTGGGGGACCGACTACCCACACCCAGAAGGCTCATGGCCAAACACTGCTGAACGGCTCGAAACAGATTTCCAAGATGTCTCTATCGAAGACACCCGACGTCTTCTAGGNCTTAANGCTATAGAGTGCTACAACCTCGACACCGAAGGGTTGACTGAGGTTGCGAACAGAATAGGCCCAACCCCTGAGAAATTAAATCAGAACCCTGACCTGAGGACAAGTCCAACAGCGAAACGCGATGGGCGTTGGTGGTTTGATGATTACGGCATTGAATGGAAAGGCTCGGAGAGCGGACACTAAAGATCGCTGTCTACATTAGAAAGATACGGGGAAAATATGACAATGGATGTTCCAAAAACTGATCATCATATTGTTATCTCAGCAGATAGCCATTGCGGGGCTGATCTTCGAGATTACAAGCCATACCTTGAAAAGAAATACCATAGTGACTTTGAAGAATGGGCAACCGCATCAGAGGAAGCAGCTAAGAANCAGGAAGCATTATTTTCTGGAAAAGGTAGATCCACTCGTAATGTTGGAATAGACGGAGATCCTGAGCTAGATGCTGATAAGAATTTTTCATCAGAACGCAGGTTAAAAGAGCAACAAGATGACGGGGTAATTGGATTCGTGCTATTCCCGAATACTCAGCCACCATTTGCTCCTCAAGCCGCTACTCAATTTGAAGCACCCCCCTACAGTGATAATTTTGAACATAGGTGGGCCGGCCTTCGCGCCCATAACCGGTGGTTAAAAGACTTTGTTGATGAAGCTCCTGCCCAACGCGCTGGAATAGCTCAAATCTTNCTAGGAGANGTTGAAGGCTCAGTAGCTGAAATTGAATGGGCTGCTGAGAACGGNCTTCGGGGCGGCATTCTGGTTCCNGGCGCNCCCCCTGATTCCCCGTTCGAACCTCTCTATTCNCANGCTTACGAACCNATTTGGGCTGCAGCGGCAGCAAACAATATGACATTAAATCATCATGCTGGGGGAGCAACTCCAAATTTTGGTAATCACTTTCCTTCCTCACTTGCCGTTTTCATGCTCGAGGTTTCATGGTGGTCGCAAAGAGCATTATGGCACCTAATATTTTCAGGAGTTTTTGAACGCTATCCTTCATTGAGGTGGATAAATACTGAAACCGGTACCGCTTGGGTTCCAGAAACGCTAAAAAAGCTTGATTCGTTTTATCACCGTATGAAGTTTTCGAAGTATGGGTCTGAATCAATATTTGGAGGAATGGCTGTTGAGCATTTAAGTTTGACCCCTAGTGAGTATTGGCAACGGCAATGCCATGTAGGAGCGAGTTTCCTCCGCCCTGCTGAAGCCCCATTATGTGAAAGCATAGGCGTAGATAATATTCTCTGGGGCTCGGATTATCCTCACATAGAAGGTTCCCACCCGCATACTCGCGAACACCTTCGTCTTACATTCTCTCAAATGCCAGAAGACAACGTCGTGAAGTTACTGACTGCAAACGTCGCACGAGTGTATGGGTTTGATCTTGAAGTGCTGAAACCTCTCGCTGAAAAATATTGCCCTACGAAAGAAGAAGTATCGACTTTTATTCCATATTCTGAAATTCCTGAAACAGCAAAAGGCTGCCCAGGAATGAATCCTTTGAACCAAATACAAGAGGTTGCATGATGACTGACGTACCTGAAAATATCGATATAGAAGGTTCCGTAGCCGTTGTTACCGGTGGAGCAAACGGTATAGGTAAGGGAATTGTCAAAGCGCTACTGACTCGGGGAGCATCAGTGGTAATTGCCGATATAGAAGAACCGGTTCTCGCTGAAACAGTTAAAGAGTTATCACAATTCGGACCATTAGATAGTTTCGTCACTGATGTTGCAGATGAAACTTCCGTTGAAGCACTATCGGAATATGTTTTTGATACTCAAGGTAAATGTAATCTCTTGTTTAATAACGCTGGAGTCGGTTCAGGGGGTGGCGGCAAAGCTTGGCAAAATGAACCGAATGATTGGAAATGGTGCTTCAGCGTAAATGTCTTTGGAACAGCTCATGGGGTTATATCGTTTGTTCCAAAGATGATTGAATCTGGTGAACCTGGCCATGTAATAAATACGTCTTCAGGAGATGGAGGATTTGCTCCTGTTCCTATGGCTTCAGTCTACGCATCGAGCAAAGCAGCAGTAAGTTGTTTCACTGAAGCTCTGAATCATCAACTTCTAAGCGAAACAAACAATATGGCCGCTTCTGTCTTTTACCCGTCTGGAGGCCTTATGAATACAGGCCTCTTCACATCTCAACGTAACCGTCCGGAAGAACTTCAAAGAGTGCGAGGCGGAACAGGCCGAAAATCTATGTCTTTTGATGAGCTGAAGGATCTACTTGAAAAAGCAGGACGTGATGTAAACGTGGCTGATCTGGATGAACTGGGGTCATTTGTTGTTCAAGCTACTCATGAACGACGATTCATCATAGGGCGAGATCTTGACGGTACGGTTGACCTTCTCCACCGAAGAGCAGACGCTATTTCTACTTTTCAATGCCCCCCGCACCATGACATGGGAATATAAGACGAAAAATATACTTACTCTGTCGTAACCTCATCTACAGAGACTGAAGTGTCTAAAGAAGAAAGTGCTGCTTTTTTCTTTTTAGAAAGCTTCAATAGCGGGCGGTATTTGAAACCAATCAACCAGCCGGCCCAGCCCAATATTGCTCCGACAAAGATATCAAGCCACCAATGGTTCGCAGTCACCACAACAACAATTGTCGTTATTACTGGATGTAATACAATCAACCAGCGGTAACGGCTCTTGACAATAGACAGTACTGCTAAAGCAAGTAATATCGCCCAACCAACATGTAATGAAGGCATTGCTGCGAACTGATTGGCTGCCTTTGCGATTCCAAGCTTGTAGGGATCTGGCCCAAACACTTTAGCTGTATCAACAAATCCGGGTATTTCGGTAAGTCTAGGTGGGGCGAGAGGAAAGGCTAGGTGAATAATAAGTCCAATAGCTGTTGTAGATATTAAGGCAAATCTAATTTTGGACATCCACTCACGTTTGCGAAACATAGCCCAAAGAAGAAAAAGGATCATCGAAGGAAAATGCATAGCGAAATAGAAAACATTTGCTACTTGGACTATCCAATCAACATCGATGATTTGTTTTTGAAGAACTGTTTCGCTGGGTAAACCTATTCGTTCCTGAAAATCAACAACTCGAGCAGCATTCTCTTGAGCAAGTTGGAAGGAACCAGAGGTTATTCGACGCACGGTCGAGTAACCCAGCCAAAGCAGTCCGAAAGCAACAATATTAAAGGCAATAGAAACTCGTAAGCTCGGCCTTTTACAGATTGTGATTATTTTGTTTATTTTCGGTATTACAGCTTCCATAAACTGCCCCATTGATAGCCCCCCGGCTACTCCTTATTCCATACTAAAACATCTTGATGTAAAAATGAACCTGATAGGGAAGAATGTGAGAAGTGGTACATCATGGTGGCCACAACTAGTCTTTGAGTAGATCAACTATGTCATTTAATCTAAAAATTTCCCAAATCCTTGCAAGTGACGATGAAATTAAGGCAATTCTAGCTGCTCCAGGAACGGAACTTCCCCCTCTTCTTCCAGCCTTAGCCTATGCGTTAGGGGATTTAACTTTACTGTCCGAAGATCTCTGGTTAGATCCTGAAAAATTACTTGAAGAGCAGGGTGGATGGAATGGTGACCAACAAGAACTCTGTCGAGATATTGCTCTAGAAGGAATAAGGCGTCTTCGCTCTGGAGAGACAAGAGATCCAAACTTTACTAAAGATGATCTTCGTAGAATTATGTCATGGGCATGTGGGACTCAGCTTGATGGGGAATACCTTGAAATGCTCCGAGAGGAACTTTCTCCGGAAAATAGGGACCTGAGAGCTCCTGACTGGTCCAAAGAAGACTATGCAGTTGACCGTAACTTCACTGTAGCTATTATCGGCGCAGGTATGTCTGGAATCCTTGCCGCATACAGGCTAAAGCAGTCTGGGGTGAATTTTGTCATCTTTGAAAAGAACAATGCTATTGGTGGGACTTGGTTAGAGAATACTTATCCGGGTTGTCGGGTTGATGTATCAAATCATGTTTACTGTTATTCGTTTATGCAAAAGCATGACTGGCCACACTTCCATTCAACTCAAGAAGTTCTTCTCGAATACTTTAATGAGTGCGTTAACCACTTTGGCATCCGTGACGATATCCGTTTCTCAACTGAAGTTTCATCTGCTGTGTGGGATGAGGATTCGGGAAGGTGGGTTTTAGAACTTGTAGGTGAAGATGGTGAAGAAACCTTCATCTGTCATAGCATTGTTAGTGCTGTAGGCCAGCTCAACCGTCCTTCGTATCCTGACATTGATGGCCGAGATTCTTTTAAAGGGCCTTCTTGGCACTCAGCTCAATGGAATCATGAGGAGAACATTGAAGGAAAGAATGTCGCAGTTATTGGGACTGGCTGTAGTGCTATTCAGTTCATTCCTCGGGTGGCAGAAGAAGCAGCATCAACAACAATATTCCAGCGAACCCCTAATTGGTTAATGCCTAGGCCTCAATACCAAAAAGAGCTACCGCAGAATCTACTTTGGTGTTTTGACCATATTCCTTTTTACAATAACTGGTTTCGGCTTCATTTGTTTTGGAGAAGCCATGAAGGACTCCTCCCCCGTTTGGAAGTCGACCCAGAATGGGATGGCAGTGAAGATAATTCTGTGAGTGCAAGCAATCACGAATTGGGTTTTCTGCTGCGGCTATATTTAGAAAGCGAATTTAATGACGATCCGGAGCTTCTTGAAAAAGTAACTCCTAGATATACCATGGGGGCGAAAAGATTCGTTATTGATGATGGCTTATGGGCTACTACCTTGAAACGACAAGACGTTACATTATGCACAGATCACATAGCTGAGATCACAGAAAATGGTTTACTCACTGAAGACGGAACGCTGTATGAAGCAGAGGCGATCATCTATGGAACAGGCTTCAAAGCATCAGAGTTTTTGACTCCTATGAAAATAGTTGGAAGGGGAGGAATCGANCTTCACGAGCAATGGGATGGAGTTGCNCAGGCATACCTCGGGATNGTTAGCCCAAANTTTCCAAACCTTTTCTTTATGTATGGCCCNAACACAAACATTGTAATTAANGGAAGCATAATCTATTTCTCTGAATGTGAAGCTCACTATATTTCGCGCTATATCCAGTACTTGCTCGAGAATGATATTACAGCTCTAGATGTGAAAAAAGAGGTACATGATGAGTACAACGTACGAATAGATGAAGGTAACTCACAAATGGCGTGGGGTGCATCATCTGTAAATAGTTGGTACAAAAATCCTCATGGCAANATAACTCAAAATTGGCCATTTTCTCTTCTGGANTATTGGCAACAAACTCGNGAGATTAACCCAAANGACTACATAGAGTTAGAATAACGCTCGGTACCTAATCAAGAGAAGAGATAGAAACCTATTGAGNTTCGNATGAACGACCATCAGATAAATTTAGATACTTCTAAGACGGGTAATGGANTTCCTTTGATCTATACCCATGGGTGGGCTGATGATCGTACAGCATGGGATGGCGTCATTNACTCTATTGGCGATGACGTTNGCCATATTGCTTGGAGTATTCGAGGTCATGGCGAATCAGATGCTCCTCCTCCNGGAAATTACACCAGAACTCACACATTGAATGATTTNGAAAGAATCGTTGAGATGGCAGATGATCAGGTTGTANTGGTCGGACATTCTCTAGGCGGTTACCTTTCGTTAGCNTTTTGCCTCCAACATCCAAATCNTGTCAAAGCATTAGTATTAATAGGCGCTGGGCCNGGTTTTAGAAAAGAAGAAACACGTAATCAGTGGAATGCTTCTGTTAAGTCNTCTGCAAAGACGATGGATATACCTGAAGGTAGCGAAGAGGCAGCTTTACATGTCGACTCTTGGGTTATTGATTCTCTTGGANAAATAACNGTTCCCGTATTGGTGATCGTTGGAGAGAGAGACAAACGATTTGCTGCATCAATGGCNGTTTTTGAAAAATATTTANATGTTAAAGCATCGGTTNTCGTTCCNGAAGCTGGACATTCAGTTCACCGCAAGAACCCTCAAGCTGTNGCNCAAGCCATTGAGAGCTTCCTTTCTGAAATTAANTANCTGGAGAANCNGTTACGAGCTGGTTTCACTGAGCATCTCCTTGTAAGGTCACGCTTATAAGCAGTTGTGAAAACGGAGGTAATATGGCTGGCCCATTAGAAGGAATCAGGATTATCGACGTATCAGCTGTAATTTCTGGGCCCATGGCCACTCAGGTGTTAGCTGACCTTGGTGCGGATGTAATAAAGATCGAACCGTTGGAAATAGGAGACATAACGAGNATTGGNGGGTATCGAGTAGGGGATATCTCAGCTATGTTTGCTTCAGCTAATCGCGGTAAANGGTCNGTAGCTCTTGATCTTTCAAATNAAGAAGGTTTAGCAGTNTTTAAAGAAATTGCGGCNTCCGCTGATGTCCTTGTTCAAAATTTTCGGCCNGGAGCTGTCGATCGAATGGGGATAGGTCCNGATGAAATGCTTAGCCTAAATCCTGAACTTATTTATGTTTCTATATCTGGGTTTGGTCCTGATGGCCCCTATCGAGATTGGCGAGTATATGACCCTATTATTCAATCAGTCTCTGGCGTAGTCTCAATCCAACAAAGTCAAGATGTCCCNATTCCCGACTTGGTCNGGACTATTGTNTGCGATAAAACAACCGCTCTTACTGCCGCAAACGCTATCAGCGCAGCTTTATTTGCAAGAGCAACTGGTAAGGCAAGTGGGCAGCATATTGAGATTCCGATGCTTGATGCTGCAATCTACTGGATGTGGCCTGATGTCTTTATGGGTCACACATTATGGGGAGACGATGTAACTCCAGGAGCTCTCATCTACCAGATNTACCGATTACAACAGACAGCTGANGGTCACCTTGTCTATTTCTTTGCTACTAATAAAGAATTTGAAGGTTTGTGTCGGGCACTAAATCATCCAGAGTGGNTCGAAGATGCTCGTTTTGCCGAACCCGCAACACGTCTTGAATCAGANAACTATGCGGCGTTAGGGGAATTGCTGCACAATGCCTTTCTCGAATTCCCAACTGATGACATTATGGACCGTCTTCATAATGAGGAAGTTCCAGCTGCACAAGTAAATAGTGTGGATGATGTATTCTCTGATCCTCAGGTAGTAAACAACGAAATTATTGTTGAGTGGGAACACCCAGATGCTGGTTTGATGAAAATGGCGAAACCCCCCGTCAGATGGGGAACCACAAAGCCTGAAGCCGTCTGGTCTGCGGACCATCTGGGTCAGAGTACCAAAAATGTTTTATCTGAATTTGGGTACAACGAAGAACAAATAGCTCAACTCAGAGAAAAGAATGTGATTCCCGAATCTTAAAATTATTCTTCAATTTCTGGAGTGGGACTTTCTGTTGAGGAAGGTTCNTCACGTAATCCTGCTTTGAATTCATTAAGAGACCTTCCCAGCGAACGAGCAACACCGGGAATTTTTTTCCCTCCGAAAAGTGCGAGAAGCACAACTAAGATAATAATTACTTCAGCTGTTCCGAGACTTCCCATTTGTTTCCTTTATTAACGAATCTCTCCTAATTTAAGGATACCCCAAAGAACATAGACACTCACTTTCTTAGAATTTTCAAATTACGAAACAGNAAGAGAGAATATGATCAATNATCTCCATAAAGNTNAANTNCTAACTCCAATTCCCTACTTTACGACCAGGGTTTAATCTGTTCATTGGATCAAATTGTTGCTTAAGNCGCTGCNCAATAATTTGTTTTCCTCTATCTGAACTTCGNATTGGTTGAGGATGTTCAGCCCATACGGTACCAACCCCAATAGAAGCGATAGAGTATCCCATTTTGAATTGACTAATCTCATATAAATCCGCTGGAGGTAACGACCACCGAAATGGGGGCAGGTCTGGCCCCATCTCTATTTCTTTAAAGTTNCCCANNTTCGANAACTTCNTTTTCTGGTTTTCTACATCTGGTGTATGTCCTTCNAGATGCACCCAGATCGTTTCCCCATCCCAAAGNACNGCAGNGGGTTTGTAAAGAGAATTAAAGATTTTCAAAGGGTCCATATCANCAGCTGTTANCCACATGCTTTCTGCTGGTATTGGNTTCGTTCGTAAAGTAACTTCAGCAATTANCCCTAGNGTGCCNAAAGAACCAACNAAAAGTTTATGNAANTTGAANCCACTNACGTTCTTTACGACAGGNGCTCCTGACGAAACNATCTCTCCATCAGCTGAAATATAACGTATCTGTAATACGGCGTCCCTCACTCGTCCTTTCCCAAGAACGTTTAGATCATTTTCTCCAACAGCTATTGCTCCTCCAATGGTTCCCCCTCTATCGGGAAGGCTGGTTCGCTGCCCATCCTTTTTTAGATGAGCGTGCAGATCTGCGACTGTCGTTCCCGCTCTAGCGGTTACTATCATCTCCTCTGGTTTATAGGTAACTATTCCAGTCGGAGCCGAAAGTAATCTTGCTTCAGGGGCCAAAACACCATGCATATCCCAACGTGTCTTTTCTCCTTGTATGGCGATTGGCCCAACAGGACCTATCTCAGATGCAAACTCTTCTATGGCTTTATCAATTATTCCTACCATTTTATACCCACACTCCTTCTGGAGGTTTGTGTAGGGTTTGTATATCCGCACACGAATGGCCCATGGGCAATACCTTTCCAGGATTGATTCTGCAGAGCGGATCAAAAGCGAAACGTAATCTATTTTGATGATTCAAATCTTCATCAGAGAATAAGTCATTCATAAACTCCTGTTTTTCAATCCCTATTCCATGTTCTCCTGAAAGCACTCCCCCAGCTTCAAGGGATATCTTTACTATCTCTGCCCCAACAGCATGAACACGTTCTAACGTTCCTTCTTCCTCGGCATCAAATAGTATTAACGGGTGAAGATTTCCATCACCAGCATGAAAGACATTCATGATAGTTAGGTCATTCTTTGCAGCAATTTCATTCACTTGATCGAGCACATCAGCCAAAGCTGATCGGGGAACTACCGTGTCATGCAAATAGTAATTAGGTGAAATGTAAGTACTTGCCCCGAACGCGGATTTTCGTCCTTTCCATAATGCATCTCTTTGCCATGAATTTTGAGCGATTCGAATGTCCTCTGCTTGATGTGTAGTTGCTATTTCACAGATACGTTCAGCATCAATTTCAATTCCATCCGGAAGCCCCTCAACTTCAACAAGCAATACTGCTCCTACATCCTTTGGATATCCAGCAGGTATATGATTCTCGATCACCTCTATTGTCCGCTGATCCATAGCTTCCATCGCTGCGGGTACGATCCCATCTGCGATTACTGCGCTTACGGTTTCAGCTGCAGCTCGCATAGTGGGAAACGAAATAAGAATTGTTTTCACTGCTTCTGGATTCGCCGTGAGACGAACAGCTATTTTCGTTGCTATTCCTAGAGTTCCTTCACTTCCTATGAACGCCCCTCGTAGATCAAACCCTTCCGGTTCAGGATCCAAACCTCCAAATCGCGTCACTTCGCCATCGGGAAGAACAACTTCTATAGCTAATACATGAGTGTCAGTTACTCCATCAGCTAAGCAGTGTGGCCCCCCTGAGTTGTTTGCTACGTTTCCTCCTATGGTGCAAATTTGCTGACTCGAGGGATCTGGTGCGTAATGAAAGCCCATCGGACGCAGGTGTTCACTTAACTCAAGATTGATTACCCCGGGCTCTACCCAAGCGATTCTATTATCGACATCTACCTCGATGATGTTATTCATTTTCGTCAGAGCTACAACTATCGGCGCTCCCAAAGGAATAGCTCCTCCTGCTAGTCCGCTTCCCGCACCTCGAGGNACAACCGCTCGGTCGTATTGTTGAGCNATTTTCATGATGGATTGAACTTCTTCTGTCGTCAGNGGGAAGCANACTGGTCCAGCTATACCACCNTCAAAAACTGATTCGTCTTTCGAGTGGAGCAACCGGTCCTCATNATCTTGAAGTACACGATCGCTTGATAATGCTTTCTGAAGGTCAGCGACTAATGGGTCATGCAANGTTGATAGCCCTATAGCTTTTCTGAATCTGCCAACAAGAGACATTGATTTCCTTTTGATTTCTTCCCTTTAGGGTAACCATCTTGTGGTGTTGAGAGTCGGTTTAATNGAAACCTGANAGAAATTTGCCCATTTATTCCAATGGAGGAAGACTTGGANGGGTNGTTAGNTTTTCTTTNCTGATTGGATTACATATGAATATCCCAATATCACCATCTTCAATAACTACCGAATGGTTNACTGAAGNGCTTGGANNGTCANAATCTTTCGAAGGAGNAACGGTTACGAATATCGAAGTTACTGACATTGGGGAAGGTACTGGAATCTTTGGTGAAATCGCNCTGCTTTCTCTTACATTCGCTGAGAATGTNTCAGTTCCAACTTCAATAGTTGTAAAAATGCCGTGCATTGAGCCTGAGAATCTTATGGTTGCTCAAGCTTTAGGGATTTATGAGCGTGAAATGAATTTCTTTGANNCCATCGCTTCATCAACAANTTTGAGAGTTCCGGATTGTTACTTNGCTNATATGGAAGAAGNTGGCCGTTTTATAATTTTGATGGAGAATCTGTCCGAAGAGTTCTCTGTCGGTGATCAGGTTATAGGTGCATCAAACATACAANTAGAGTCNGCAATAACTACCCTTGCNGAGTTTCATNCCGAATGGTGGGAAAACCCGACGNTACTNACGTTNGATTGGCTTCCAAAACAGAATGACCCNGCCTATCTAGCGGCTGTTCCTGGCATCTTTCGGGCTGGATTACCAATNCTNATTAGTGACTGGNCTGATCGNATCCCAGCNGAGAGTATAGAAATTGCNAAGAANTTAGATCCTCGCTTTGAGGAGTTGATGGATGCATTNGCTGCAGGNCCTTATACNTTTGCCCATTCTGATACACGNCTCGATAATTGGTTTTTCGCNAATGATGATTCAGGNAATGTAGCTTTNATCGANTTTCAGCTGTGNTCNANAGCTCGAGGGGTAAANGATATTGCTTACCTTATTGGTACTAGNGTNCCNAGAGAGTTAGCTGCNGAAAATTGGGAGAGGTATTTACGNTTNTGGTGGGACTCTATAAATGNNCAAAATATTTCGTATTCTTGGGANGATGCGGTTCGTCACTACCAATTNGCTTCCTTGTATTACACNGTGGGAGGAATGTCACTNATTGGTTCTTTTGATACAGGAAACGAACGTGGCGCTGCAATGGCTGAGGCATATGTAACAAGGACTTTTAGCCATATTGTTGATATTGACGCAGCATCAGCATTCAACTTATAGCTTTAAGCCTCACACATCTATTTTCTAATTTTGTAGTGTTTGCCTGCTTTAGTTTGGGATAATTCTTGAAAGACGCCAGCTTTCCGAAAGCAATACGCTATTTGTTGCGCACTTTGTCTAGAAATATTTGCACACGAAGCAATGTCAGAAGTCGTGAAAACACTTGGAAGGTCTTTAGGTAGCAAATTAAGGAAATCATCGATTCCTTCAAATAGGTGTGCAGAATGAATTTCGGTTAATTCTGTGTTTACTGTGCGGTACCCTCCTCTTCCTCTTCTTAAGGAAGAGTCATATTGCTGGATTTTTGTAACAGAGACAGATACGACTTCAAAGCTGAGATTCTGATGTGATATTAGTTCCGGGATAGAAACCAACTCTTCAAAAATAGAAATTACAGAATATTTCTTTGGAGACTTTCGAGGTTTTTTGTCAGGTTTTATAAGAAGTGTTTCTTTTGCGACTGGATAGACGATGTGTATCGGATACTTGTCGAGAAGGGAAACTAGTTTCTTTTTCATAGCAAGAAAGGATTTGGTTTGTATCTCTATCAAAATTGTTATTTCAGTGTTAGTTTGACGGACAATATCTATAACAAACCCATTGATTGGAACTTCGAATTTGTCGCCGGTTTGGGAAATGTATTGTTTTAGCGATGCGTGAAGTGATCCTTCGTTTAGGGTTCCAATGTGAGGCGAGGAGCTTGGATGAGTGGTGGACTGTTTGTTCATAATGGATTTTTCGCGTTACCTTCATTAATCTAATGCATCGAAACAGCTAGTACTTGGAGTAAGAAATTGCCGAGATTGTGCTTTTGTAGATGGTCTGGCAGTCTTTATTCTGAAGAACTAGTGGGGGGCTATGCCAAAGATACAGGCACCATATATTCCACAAACGGGAAGCGAGTTTACTGCTGATTGGTTTTCTGATTGTTTACAGGAACAATTTGGCGCCGCTGTCCTTGATGTAGATCTTGAAATTATTGGAACAGGTGTCGGTTTTGTTGGCGAGGTATACCGTTGCAGACTTTCTTGGGATGCAACGCGTGCTGATCTTCCTCAGTCAGTGATTATTAAAGTCCCATCATCTATCCCAGCGAATCGGGGACTTGGAGAAGGTATGCAGCTGTATGAACGTGAGGTTCTCGCATACCAAAAATTAAGTAGAGACATGGCTCTACCGATGCCGAAGTTATTTTACGCAGCTATGGATGACGACCCAACCCCATGGCTGGATAAAGTTGTTGACTTTCTATTTACATATCTCCCTGTTCGAGGTGTGAGTTGGACCACAGTCCAATTTTTGAAACTCGCTGGTAATAATCCTCGGCTCCGTCGTTACCTGCTTATGATCGAAGATATTGTCGATGCTCGACCCCCGAGTCAAGTTGCTGGTGGTTCATTAGATGATGCAATTGTAGCTCTAACTGCTCTAGCAAGATTCCACGCAACACATTGGATGTCTGAAAAGTCTGTTGGTATATCCCCACGTATTTGGCCGATGGATCGTCTCCCGAAAGTATGGCAAGCCAGTTATCAAAGAAATAGAGATGAATTCCTTTCAAAGTTTGGTGACTTAATTGAAGATGAGAAAATCAATCAATTAGACCAAGCGCAAAAGGATATGCCGACTCTTCTAAAACCTTTAGGAGAGTCACCGTGGACCCTTCTTCATGGTGATTATCGCCTTGACAATATCTTGTATCGACCAGATGGCAGCTTAGTTGTGATCGATTACCAAATTTTGTCCAAAGGACGTCCGGGTTGGGATGTTGGATACTTCATTACAACGGCTCTCACACCAGATCACAAAGACGAAGAAACTTTGATGCTGAAGCACTACCACAAAGAACTCTGTGGATTTGGTGTTTCTGACTACTCCTTTTCTGCCTTGCTTGAAGATATCCGCCTCACAAAATTACTTCTCGCCCACCGGCTTGTGAGCGGCAGGGATGCATTTGAGACAGACCTTCAAGGAACAGATGAGACTTTTATAGATGTACTCGTTCAACGAGTCGTTGGGTGGATTGAGTAAAGGTTCTAAGACGTTATTCTCTACTCAGAACTGAGACGCTTTTTTGCTAAGTCAATGTATTCAGGATCCAAGTCATAGCCGAGATAGCTTCTTCCTACTTCATTTGCTGCTATTGCAGTAGTTCCTGCTCCACAAAATGGATCAAGGATAAGGTCGTTTTCATAGGTATATAACTCAATAAGGCGACGAGGTAATTCGATTGGAAACGGAGCGGGATGGCCAACCTTCTTTGCCGAGGCCGGTTGGATGCGCCATGTATCAAGTGTCCACGCCATAAAGTCTTCCTTAGAAATCGTGTCTTTATACGGAAGGCCTTCAGCTTCTCGTTGCTTCCTTGTCAATGAACGGTCTAGGCGAAGTTTCGAAGCCACGATAACCCTTTCAGTAACATCTCGTAGAACTGGGTTGGAAGCTGATTGGAATGAACCCCATGCGCAGCTTCCCGATGCTCCCTCAGCCTTGACCCAGATAATTTCACCACGAAGAAGAAAACCAATATCGTCTTGAAGTATCCGAATAATATCTGCAGCAAGTGAACGGTAAGGCTTCCTTCCGAGATTCGCCACATTTACTGCGATACGGCCTCCTGGTTCTAGTGCTCTCCAGCATTCAGCGAAAACATCTGAAAGCATCTCAAGATACTCAACATAATTTGATGGTGCTCCATTCTCTCCTACTTCAAGTTCATATTCTTTACCGACGAAATAGGGTGGAGAGGTTACAACTAGAGCAACTGAGTTGTCGTTCACTTCGTTCATTTGCCTGGAATCACCGGCAAAAAGTTCATTAGTTGTTTTGGGAGATTCAGGAAGTGCTTCCTTGTCTTGTTTGAGCGGCGGAAAACGATTGTAAAAATCTTTGGCGTCATGGTTTTCTCTTTTCGACACACCGAATGAAGAAGTCTGAGTTCCTTTCTTTGTTTCTTTTTCTGAATCCACCATTGTTCTTAGTTCCTTTGC
>PAEG01000050.1 GCA_002703045.1 Acidimicrobiaceae bacterium | reverse complement strand
GAAAATTTTGCATTAAATCCGGACCCATAATTCCCTCTGGAAAGCCAGGGTAATTCTCTACATCGGTAGTCAACATTAGTTGTCCACCTGGTTGATCACTGGTAGATGAGGGTTCTCCCTCGATTACTAAGGGTGAGAGGCTTGCCCTTGCGCTATAAATTGCAGCGGTCAATCCTGCTGGACCAGATCCGATAATGATCACATGTCGGTGTTCAGGCATCTCTCTCCATTATTTTGATTCCATTTCTTTGGCTTGAGCAGCCCTTTTGGGGCGTTTACGCCAAAAAAGTAACCCAATCGTTAACCATAGAACACCGGTGATTAGATACACAATCCATACGGCAGAGCTTCTATCTGAAACAATCCAAGCATCGAAAATTTCAATTAGTCCACGATTAGTCCCAATTACAAAAAAAGGAATGCTTAAAAGAAGAAGGAAGCAAGCTGTTAATCCATAGACAACCGAGCGACTAATTTTAATTGCTGGCCCTGAAGTTTTATCCCGGATATCGTCAACTTTTGAAACGATCTGCTCTGTAACTTGCTTTGGCCAATCATCGTCTAACCCAGCAGAGGACTGGTTTTGTGATTTCTTGCCGAAGGATGGTATTTCAGCCATGCTCGGGAGGCTAGCGCGAGACGAGTCAAAGAGCGACTCTTTGTAGAAACAACTCCGTTATTCAGAAGGTATTTCGCTGGAGATAGGCCCTTCAAAGAATAGTAAGCATGAGGAATCTACTTGGTAAACCGAAAGAATAGGATTTAAGTCTGATTGGAGATCTTCAGAAATTAGAACTACTGAGGGACTGCCATTAATTATTATCTGTTGAAGGAATAAGGGAGTGCGAATACTAGTGTCAAAGAAAGATTCCTCAATCCAGCATGTAAGAAAATCAGTGTTTTCACTAAAGAAGTTTTCAATTTGATTTGGTTCTAGGGGGCTGGAAAAAATATCAGCATCCGTTTCCCAAATGACTTTTGCGGTTTCAATAAGAGAATTTAAAGTATCAATTTCATGTTCAAAAATTATAGGAATAACTGCTAACGCTGCATTATCTGAAGTTGTTAGTCGTTCTGTATCTGCCGGCCCTTCAACGTCAGGGCAAATATCCAAAGCTAGGCAAGCGACTTCCTCGCCTTCAGGGTCTGTGTTTTCGTCCTCGGCTACCTCAACTATTTCGTCCTCGGCTACCTCCACTATTTCGTCCTCGGCTACCTCCACTATTTCGTCCTCGGCTACCTCCACTATTTCGTCCTCGGCTGCCTCCAGTGTTTCTTCCTCGGCTGCCTCAGACTCTCCTTCTTCAACTGCGCCGACCGATTCCTCTTCTGAGACTTGATTTTCATCTTCAGAAGTGAATGAATCAGAACCTGTGTCAGCCTCAGAAACACTATTTTGAGAAGCCTGAGCATTCTCAGGTGCTTTGGTAATTGTTCCGACATCTTTATCTGATTCAGGTTCGACACGCACATCTTCTAATTCTTGAGTGTTTTGACTCGGTGCTGCTTTAGTTGAAGAAGTTGAACTTTCTATAAAGCCTGTTGCTAAATCACTTTCATTACTCGATTCATTATTTTGCGAATCTATAACTGGTATTAAAAGAAAAACAACAGCTGCAGCAGCTACAGCTAAGAGTGTCCCACGTTGCACCATTTTCTGCTGTATAAATGGGATAACTTTTCCACCTTCTGGTAAGGAGGAAAGTGCCTTAGCGAGATGTTTCTCCTGAAGGAGAGGATCTATAGGGATTGGAGAGGAAGTAATTTTTTGTATCTCTTTTAGCTTTTCGACTTCTTTCACTAAGTCAGGATTTTCTTCAATGAAGGCGCGTTCTTCCTGGGTCACTTCACCGTCGAGGTAAGCGCTTATTAATTCAAAATGTTCAAAAGAATCCGATTTATTATTCATGCTCCAAACCTTTGACGTTCTGATCTACTCTCTGGTTCCCAGAAAGTTCACCTTTTAATCTTTCTCTTGCTCTTGCTATTCGGGATTTCACTGTTCCCTCGGGAAGGGAAAGAATGAAACTTATTTCTTGATAGTTCATGCCTGCTTGGTCTCTTAAAATTAATGGAATTTTAAACTCATCTGGAAGAGTTTTTAGTGCATCCTCGATTAATAAGCGGTCAGAAATTTGATCTTCCATAGATCGGCTAGTTCTAACGGTTGAGAGTCTTGATTCATTATTCTCAGAGAATTCCAATTGAGGTCGGCGCTTACGTTTTCGGATCTCATCTAAGCAAGCGTTTGTTGCAATCCTATAAGCCCACGTAGCAAATCTAGATTCACCTTTAAAGGAAGATATTTTTCGAACGATGGAAAGTAACGCTTCTTGGGTGGCATCATCTGCATCAGCGTCATTTCCAGCTAATTTTCGACAAATAGAGTAAATTCGTCCATAGTTCTGACGAAGCAGAGTCTCAAGAGCATCGGGGTCTCCCGCCTGTGCTTTATTAACTAATCGTAATTCTTCAGATTTTTCGATAGTAAAACTGTACAGCTTCCAGTAAAGAGAAGAAGGGGAACGTTCAGCTAATTCGGATTTCTGTAATCTCTATCTTTAAAGAAGGAGGAGCATCTCCTAGATCAGTTATCCATAGAAGGACCATTTGTCCATTATTGCCAGTTAAGTCAATATCAGCTGTGCCTGAACTTGCTTGAATTAGTGCGACAGGACTACCCCATGCTTCAAGCGAAGCGCCAATAGTATTAGAAACGTAAATTTCTCCTGACCACCCAATGGCGGCGGTTTCAATTTCAATATTTCGAAGAGATATTGATTTTTCTAATTGAAGAACTACTCCAACACCTGGTTTAAGGAATCCTAGCGATCTGTGGCCGTATGTTTCAGTTTTCCAAGCAGTTGATGAGTCATTATCAAATAAATTTATAAGCAGTTCAGGATGCTCAACACCATCACCTAATGGATCGAAGTCCTCTGCTGCGACAATTGGTGTTTCTTCGAAAATGGGGGAGGGTACAACCCCTTGTGTTGCTGTATTAGGAACTTCTTCGCCTGTGCCTGCTTCGGTATTACTTGTTTGTTCACTTACAACATTTTCTGAGCTTTCTTCCCCTCCGGAAGACTCTTCTTTATTATTTTCGGATGATTCAGTTGTTTCGGTAGCGTTATTGCCGAATAGATCATCATCTAGTCCAGCCGCATAAATAATTCCAAAAATAAAAGTAAAGACGACGCCTATTGTTAACAAAGCTGTAACGACTTGATTAAAGTCCCTTTGTCTTATTTTTGGGTTAAAGTCCATGGTTTTATTTTTAGCATTGTCTCGAGCCTTTTCGGGGTTCATCGCCGAATGAAAATCGATAAGAGATGTAAATCTGTTTTTCGGTTCCGTACTGATCGCTTTTCTTAGAGCCTGAAAGAATAATGTCGGTATTTCTATTTGTAATTGTTCGAGCGTTCCTTCCAGAGAATTTAGAGAGCCCTGATTTATCTTTTCGGGAGGAACTCCAGTAACCAGTTCTAAGATAATAAGACCCAGCGCATATATATCGCTTTGCTCATTTGGACTCGCACCAACGAGTTGCTCAGGAGAAAGATAATTGCTCTGATTTTCTCGAAAGCCGGCACCTGTTTCTCGAAGTATGTTTTCTGCAGTAGACAATCCAAACCCCGAAACTTTCACTTTCTGATCCGGACATAGAAAAATATTCTCTGGGTTTAGATCACCATGAATGATTCCTTGTTGGTGGGAATGTTGTAGCGCATCTACTATTTGTATGAAGATATTAAGTGCNTTCGCCGGAGACATGGTCCCTATTTCATTGAGGTATGACTGCAATGTCATACCCTTGATCAACTCCATAACGATTGCTTCCATTTCTTCATCCCCAGTTGTGTCATAAATCGTCACGATAGAGGGATGATTTAGTTGAGCAGTTGTTCGTGCTCTTGTTCTAAATTCACGAATAAAAGCTGATTCAGAGATCAGATATGGGTGCGTTAGTTTGATAGCAACTTTTCTGGACAGAACAAGGTCATCAGCCTCCCATACCTGAATTGCCTTACCTAGAAAAATCGGTGTTTTCAATACATAACGACCGGATAATTTTCTTCCAGTTAAAATTGGTGTATCAGGGTGGATTGGATTGTCAGGCATAGATTTCCCAAAGGCAAATTGTCCTTCGGTCTATCTTAAATTATTTGACGAGAAAGGTCAGGCCAAGAACCCTTGGACCTCCGTGTGTTCCTATTACTGCACCGAGTTGAGTAACTTGAATCTCGTCAATTGGGACAATGTCAGCCAAGGAAGCATGAAACTCTTCAACGTCTGGGGCATTCCCATGAATAATTGAGACTGATTCGACTTCACCAGCACGAGAGAGTTCGTCGCGTAACCATTGGCAAGCTTTCTTTCGTGTTCTCTGTCTTCCAGCCTCTACTACTTCACCGGAACTTAAATCAAGGCAAGGTTTAATTTGAACCATAGTGCCCAACATCGCTGCGGCACCGCCGATACGCCCACCCTTTTTTAAATTTTCTAACGTATCGAGTGTGGCGATAATACGAGTTCTAGAACGGAGATCCTCTACTAGAGATACTATTTCTTCTATTGAAGCTCCGGCATTAGCAGCTTCTGCTGCTTTTCGAATGATTGTTCCTAATCCTCCAGTAATTGACATCGAATCAACACAGGTCACATCTACAAGTTCTTTGACACCATCTGCAGCTAGTTGAGCAGCTTGTCCAGTTGCTGAGAGTGCTATTGAAAGATTTATACAAACTACCCCTGTTGCACCTTCTTCGTGACATTTGCGGAAAGCACTTTCAAAAGCACCTGGCGATGGTGCGGCCGTCGCAGGTAGAAGATCGCTGGCCTCCATCTTTTGATAAAACTCAGTTACAGAAATATCTGCTAGATCGGTGAATTCTTCTTCCCCAAACCGNATAGACAAAGGAACGATCTTAATATTTAGCTGNGCNGCTTCGTCTAATGAAATATCGCANGCGCTATCAGTTACTATTCGAACAGTCATAATATCCCCTAGGNTNTCAAAGCATTAGGCAAAGCATGAGGGTAGTAGCTAAGTTCAGAACTTCCCATAATTANCAGTTTTTTTCTATNGAAANGCCTCTGAACAGGGNNTTTAAAGAGTGAAGATATATTNNTTTNNATAGTTTCATCNCTTTTAGAATATTTTTCTGANCNANTGANAATTGTCTATTTCCTGCATTATGTGCNGTTGGTCGCTAGGGGAGCGNTAGAGCAGTACTGTTTTGNTGTGNCTATTCTTTTTNTAACGAATGATCTATGTTTTGGTCATCGTCCAGGNAGGCAGCACCCTGAACGACCTGAGCGTNTATCNGCTGTTCANNAAGGCGCTGTTNTGAGTGATCTAGGAAGNTCNCTTGTTCACGNAGAAGCAGAANNAATCGAACGGAAAGAGATTTTGCAAGTCCATGATGCNGGNTTTATTGAAGAGCTTGAACGAGTTAATGCCCAAGGAGGGGGCCGGATNGATCCAGATACCAAAATGAGCGAANATTCTTGGGAGGCAGCTCANATATCTGCAGGGGCAGGCATACAAGCAGTCCGTGAATTGACTGAAGGTTCCTATGATGCATCATTTTGTGCAGTGCGTCCCCCAGGACATCACGCAACCTCAAACCAATCGATGGGGTTTTGTTTCCTCAATAATGTTGCGATTGCTGCCAAACATCTGGTGGATGCCGGCCAAAGGGTTTTGATAGTAGATTATGACGCCCACCATGGGAACGGCACGCAGGAGATTTTTTATGGGGAACCAGATGTTTTCTTTATTTCTTTTCATGAGTGGCCTTTATATCCCGGTACAGGAAAAGTAGAAGAGGCCGGAACTGGACAAGGATTAGGAACCACAATGAACTTTCCGTTTCCTTCTCGGACGACAGGTGATCACTATNGGAAAGTGTGGGAGCGAATTATTCAACCGAAGATAGCTCTTTTCGATCCTTCATGGCTGATCATTTCTGCAGGGTTCGACTCACATCGAAATGACCCAGTTGCAAGCCTTGGTTTGACCTCCGGAGACTACGCTGACCTCACTTCCGAAATAATACAAGCTGTTCCTCCAGGCCGGCGCTTAGTATTTCTTGAAGGAGGATATGACCTTGAAGCCTTACGACTATCAACGGCAGCAGTGCTTCGAACACTTGCGGGAGACCCTCTCTATCCTGAGAAACCAACTCAGAATGGCCCAGGAAAAGAAGCTGTTGAATCCATCGCTAAATTTCACGCTAGAAACTCGTAACTATGGATAATCTACCTAACCTCATTCAAGAAACTGAAGAACTCACAAAACAATTCCTTATAGCGAATAAATCACTTTATTTAGTTGGTGGAATTGTCCGCGANCTCTTTCTTAAAAGTGACGTCACNTCAGAAGTAGACCTTGATCTCACGACTGATGCGCTACCTGAAGAAATTAAACAGATTGTTGCCCCTATCGCAACGAATCTCTGGCTTCCAGGCGAAAAGTTCGGCACGATAGGNATTCATTACAACGACCGAATCTATGAAATAACGACGCATCGGGCGGAAAGTTACGATCCCGACTCTCGCAAACCNGANGTTACATATTCCANCAANATTGAGGAAGATTTATCTCGCCGAGACTTCACAATTAATGCTATGGCGATTTCNCTTCCTGAAGGCANTTTGATCGACCCATTTAATGGGGAAAGTGACCTTTTGGAAGGATTGCTGCGGACTCCTTTAACGCCGGAAGAATCGTTTTCTGATGATCCCTTAAGAATGCTCCGAGCAGCTCGGTTCACTGCAGCCTACAACCTCACCCCTGCCCCAGAGTTAGTTAGCGCCATTCATCCTCTCATCGATCGGTTTGATATTGTTTCCGCTGAGCGAATCATCGGTGAGTTAGACAAACTCCTTCAAGCTCCAAATCCCGATAGGGGACTTCACCTCTTACATGCAACTGGGCTTCTTAAAGCCTTTCTGCCCGAAGTTGCTCCGCATCGATTTCAGTACCTTTTGAATCTTCCCATAGATCCGAGCACGCGATTAGCAGCACTTTTAGCTGAGATTCAATCAGACGAACGTGTGAAACGATTACGGAACTTACGGTATTCGAAGGAACGAATTTCAACTATTCAACAAGTTATATCTGGAGCGAATGGCATCCTTGATGACCCAAGTAGCGAATCTGACTATCGACGTTGGTATCACCAGGTAGGGGATAAACGTGCGGTGAGCTATCTCATTGCACTAACACTTGGTGACAACGTTGAAGATATATGGGAAAACATGGAAGAAACAAGAATTCGACTTGGTGATGATCTAAATGATTTCTCACTTCCGATTAGTGGTAATGAAATTATTCAACTTCTGGAGGTTGAAGAAGGACGAATTATCGGTGAAGCCCTTCAACACCTCCAAAAATTACGTTTTGATAACGGTCCTTTTTCAAGCGAAGACGCTCAGGAGATACTTCAAGATTGGTGGAACACAAGATCAAGTGAACCAGAGGAAAAGAATCGCAACTAAACGAGACGATAATTACACTATCGGCACCAACACTTTTCCATTTGACTACTAGTGTTACGCCATGGGGTTTATTCCGTCAAAGCTTGCAGAAGCTCACTCTGCTGGTGATATCAGTTTCCTTCTGGAACGTAACCGAGTTCTTCGACAATACGAACGAGGCGAACTCACCCGTCATGATATTTGTGATGCGCATCCTGAACTTCTTCGTGCTGCACATCACTATTCCGAACACACCACAGATACATGTCCTGTATGCGACAAGGAGGCGATTCGAATAGTGTCATATGTTTTTGGGCCCCGCTTACCTTCTCATGGGAGATGCGTAAATTCTTCGGGTGATCTAGATCGGATCCGAAAAAGAAAAGGGACCTTTACTTGCTACATGGTTGAAGTATGCGCTCAGTGTTCATGGAACCATCTACTCCGCTCATACACCCTCTAGCCTTCCTATCGTTTCTACCATGTGTCTCGGGAGACTCATTTGGGCTACCTTGAGCATAAAGAGAAGTTTGGAGGACCATATATGCCAATGTCACTTGTCCGATTCAACCTCATTGACCCTTCCCTAGATGCTGCTTCCCTCTCTGCCCGTTACAAGGCAATGCTAGAAATGGCGGCCTTTGCTGATACAAACGGGTTTTTCATGGCAACATTCGAAGAACACCACGGTGCTGAGAACGCGTGGAGCCCTACCCCTCTCCTAAACGCTGGAGCGGTACTTTCTCGGACGACGAATCTCGCCGCATCAGTATCGGCGTTGCTCTTACCCTTACATGATCCAATTCGCGTAGCCGAAGACATTGCCGTGATCGACCTCATGAGTGGCGGTCGACTTACTGTCATTCTTGGCCTTGGCTACCGACCAAGCGAATACCAACTCTTAGGGAAAGATTGGGACCGGAGGGGAAAGATCATGGATGAATCTATAGAGATTCTTCTCAAAGCCTGGTCCGGTGAACCATTTGAATACAACGGGGGAACACACCAGATTCAGCCAACACCTGTAACGAAACCGCATCCGTTCATTATGATCGGAGGAACGAGTAAAGTTGCTGCCCGGCGTGCTGCACGTTTTGGCCTACCCCTTTCACCTGCAGCGAACATGCCCNAACTTGAGGCCTACTATTANGAACAATGCGAAAANCATGGAACTCAAGGGTTTTGCGCNATGCCAGNTGANGAGACAAAAATGACACTTGTCGCTGAAGACCCTGACAAGGCTTGGGCAGAACTCGGACAATANTTTNTNAATGAAGCCTCAATGTATTCCAGCTGGCAAACCTCCGATATTTCTTCAGCTGTTCATTCTCATGCAACAACACCTGAAGAACTNCGNGCGGAGGGAATATATCAAATTATCACTCCAGCCGAGGCGGCAACCCTTGAACNANTCATTCACCACCCCCTCTGTGGAGGAATGCCNNTTGACNNNGNATGGGAAAGCCTCCAACTTTACGTCGATGCTATTTCCTAAGGCTGAAATCTAAGCAAGAGGTCGAACTGGACCGCTTTCAAACGACACTACTTCTTGATGAAATCTGTCTATATTTGCATGGTGGGTAAATCCAGACAGCCGGCCTGAATCCTTTAGGGAGGCAACTTTGACTTCTTCGATGGAAGTCACCGGTGCTTTAACGCCCTTTACGCTCCACCAATCGGTGTAATGAGGACTTGCTGATGCGACTCCCATGGAGCCAACGAGTAGGCCTACTCCTACCGCTAGGGTAACTGTGATCTTTGTTCGTGTTTTCATTTTCGCCTCCTAGGCTACGTGTTTGTGATAGGTAGACGATGAACTGGTGGATTCCCTACACCCCAAATAAACTTTTTTCAATATTGTTAGGTATTAGAAAACGCTGGTCAGAGCCCTTTTTTCACTTCACTGCCCATATTTCTATAAAGGCTCTACAATATGAGCAGTACATACGGGGCCTAATCTTTGCTTGGAGGAAAGAGAAAAATGGGAATGAATTGGACTGCACCAAAAATTTCATCTCATAAAGTCCGAGATGGAAATACTCCTCTTGTCATGCTCACTGCTTATGACGCCCCAGGTGCCAAAATGGTTACAGAAGCTGGAGCAGATATTATCCTCGTCGGTGATAGTCTCGGCATGGTCGTCCTCGGATACGATGACACACTAAAAGTTACCATCGATGACATGGCGCATCACACCGCCGCTGTCGCCAGAGCAGAACCCGATGCCTTTGTCGTTGCCGACCTTCCTTGGCTTACCTATCACATTTCTCCTGAGGAAACCGTTAAGAATGCAGCTCAACTAATCCGAGCTGGAGCAAAAGCTGTAAAGCTGGAAGGCGGCTATGACCGTATTCCGATGATCGAAGCTATATGCAAAGCAGAAATCCCCGTGATGGGACACCTTGGATTGACACCGCAGTCCATCTTGTCGTTAGGTGGCTATAAAATTCAAGGAAAAACAACGAACGCTGCAATTACCATTTCAAACGAAGCGAAAGCACTTGCCCACGCAGGGTGCTTCGGAATAGTTCTCGAGTGCGTACCCTCGGTAGTTGGCAAACTCATCACAGAATCAATAGATATCCCAACTATTGGTATTGGGGCAGGACCTGATTGTGACGGGCAAGTCCTCGTCTTCCATGATCTTCTAGGTATTAACCACGACTTGCAACCCAAATTCGTTCGCACGTACGCAAACCTCAAAGAAACGACAATCGAAGCATTAAAGTCATTCGCAGATGATGTTCGTCGCAAAAACTTCCCAACGCAGGATGAAAGCTATCAATTATCTGATGACGAGATCGAAACGCTCGGACTCTATAGCAAGCCAGACTCACTCAAGGACAATCCTTTAGGAAGCTGGTAGGTCGGTATTTAAACGTAAACCCACTACGCTTACTAGAACAAATTAACCTGCCCCCAGGTACCATTGGGGGCCCCGCATGCGGGTCCAGAGGAGGTATATACTCGTGACTACACGAGCTTACGAAATCATGATCATTGTTGATGGCGACGAAGAAGACGCCAAGGTTGATGAAATTGTCCAAGATGTTGACGCCTGGATTCAAGGCCAAAATGGGCAAATAGCAAAAACCGATAAGTGGGGAAAACGTAAATTCGCCTACGAAATCAACCACAAAACCGAAGGTCATTATGTTGTCCTTGAGATGACAACAGGACAAATAGACATGGAACCGCTTGAAAGACAATTACGTCTCGTTGATGAAGTTGTTCGACATAAACTTATTCGCCTTCCTGAACAGGAAGCGATTCGGCGAGGACTAATTGAAAAAAGTTGACTAGGTTGGTAGCAAGCGAACCACGTAGCAAGGAATTAAGATCATGGCATTTGACAACAACATCGTAATCGTAGGGAATCTTACTCGTGATCCAGAACTGAGATTTACTCAGTCTGGCGTTGCAGTATGCAGTTTGGGTGTCGCTTGGAATCAAAGATCTGGCCCTAATGGGGGTGAAGATAAATCCCACTTTTTTAACGTCACGTGCTGGCGCGAACTCGCAGAGAATTGTGCTGAAACTTTGACTAAAGGAATGCGTGTTGTTGTTTATGGACGCATGGATTACCAATCTTGGGATGATCGAGATAGCGGACAAAGTCGATCAAAAGTCGAGATACAGGCAGACGAAGTTAGTCCAAGCCTTAAATGGGCTACAGCACAAGTAACCAGAAATGAACGCAGCGGTGGAGATTTTGGTAGTGGTTCAGCGCCCGCTCCACAAGAACCTCCAGCGTATGACCCAAATGAAGAACCTTTCTAGAAAGAAGTAAAGAATGCCTCCAACCAAAAAAAGAAAAGGTATGAAACCCGCTCATGATGCCCGACGCGGCAAACCGAAGGTCTCCATCCTTACTCAGGAAAAGATTGAATACATCGATTGGAAAGATATCAACTTACTCCGACGTTTTGTTTCCGACCGGGCCAAGATCCGAGCTCGTCGTGTCACTGGTAACAGCGCACAACAACAGAGAGATGTTGCTATGGCAATTAAGAATGCCCGTGAGATGGCTCTGCTTCCTTACAAAAATCTAATTACAACTCAACGTGGAGGGCGCGGAGGAGACCGCCGAAACAGGGATGATAGAAACAGGGACGATAACCGACCGTCTAAAGATGATCGACCACCGAGAAAAGATCCTGAACCAACACAGGAGCAAAATGAGGCGCCTTCAGAAAATGAAGAACTAATAAATGTTGAAGTTCCACAACAACCAGAAATGGAAACATCTGCTCCTGAAGCAGTAGATACTCCTAACGAAGCGGAAACATCTGCTCCTGAAGCAGTAGACACTCCTA
>PAEG01000049.1 GCA_002703045.1 Acidimicrobiaceae bacterium | reverse complement strand
GGTCTCAGGAACTTCTTCGGTCTCAGGAACTTCTTCGGTCTCAGGAACTTCTTCGGTCTCAGGAACTTCTTCGGTCTCAGGAATCTCTTCGGTCTCAGGAACTTCTTCGGTCTCAGGAACTTCTTCGTTGTTATCTTCAGAATCGTCTGTGTTGATATCTTCTGGAATATCTAGTGGTGATTTTTCCTGTATGCAGTTGATTCCATCGTTACGGTTAGTTCTCTGTGTTTCTGAAAAGACGTTTACCGTTCGTATGGTTTCATTTTCGTAGTCGGCGTTTCTCCAGTCGATCCATATCATTCCGTTTCCGTTGTTGTTTGAGGCGTACACTTCGTTTTGGAAGTTGTATGCCGCTCCGTAATCTCCTCCTGGAATTAAACCTTCATCGACTGGGCCTGTGAATTGGGTTTCTACCCCGGTTATAAGATTTTTAATTTGAATGACTCCTGTGTCAGAAATGCCAATCATTAACTTCTGTCCTTCTTCTTCGACTATGACAATGTCGTGTGCGCTCTTGTCACTGCGAGGCTTCAAAAAAGAGAATCCGTTAGCTGGAAAGAAAGGAGTTCTTTCTGCTGTTCTGAAATCATCCATTGTTGAGTACCCAGCTAGTGAGGCAGCGTTGGGGATGATAACTCCGCCAGTGCCTGATTCGGCAGGTCCGTACCATGTGCCGTCAAGGTCGAATGCACCTGCTGCCACCCATGTACCGATCTTGGCGAGGATTTCAAAATCTCCATCCATGTCGAAACGTACAAAGTATCTATTTGACTGGTGGTCCTGTCCTTTAATAGTTCCATAGACCTTGGAGTCAACTGGGTTAATTGCAGCGCCATTAAAGTCTCTAAAGCTGTATCCCATTGAATTGTTATTAGCGTGTTGCTTAATGCTCCATCCAATGTTGTCGTAATTTCCTGTATCAAGATTGAATCTCTTTACATTTGCTGTCCCGTTGTGTCCTGGAGCAGAAAGAAGCTGAAGCACTCCTTGATCTCCACATACAAGAGGATCAACAGAATCGATTACTACCGTTTCTGTGGATTCCGCGTCTTGTGCTAGTGAGGCCGTGGCCCCTACAACTAAGGTTGCTCCAGCGAGGATTAGTGCGATAAGTGATTTTGTTAAGTAAGTCATAAGGTAAGTAAATGCTTTTTTGCTGTTTCCCTCATGGGCTTCAGATACTTACTTTTTGAGACTTATGTCCTACTTAAAATCCCTATGTTTTAGGCTTTTTCTTTATTTCTTAGAATGAGAATGGTTAGAAACTATGCTTAGGAGATGGCCCCTCCCGTTGATAAAGAACTGTTTTCATTTGCTTGCCGTATAGCGGAGCAGGCTGCGCAGCTAACGTTGCAATGGTTTCAACGAACTGATTTAAGGACAGATATAAAGTCGGATGGAACTGAGGTGACAGACGCTGATCGTGCTGCGGAAGATTTTCTCCGTTCTGAAATAGCGGATGCCTTCCCGAACGACACGGTCATTGGTGAAGAAGCTGAAAATTATGTTGGAAACACTAAGCGCAGGTGGATCATTGACCCTATAGATGGGACGGCTTCATTTGTTCGAGGCGTTCCCCTCTATAGCTCTCTTTTAGCTATGTTCGATGAACATGGTCCGGCAATAGGAATTATTCATCTTCCGGCACTTGGCGAGTCTTTGGTGGCCGGCAGAGGTGTGGGAGCATATTCAGGGGGAGAGAAAGCTGCTGTCTCTTCAGTAAAATCCATAAGTGAAAGCTGTATCTCATCAAGTAGTTTTGAACAACCTTGGTGGCCGAAAGAAGCTCTACTGAATATCACATCAAGCGGAGCAAAGATACGTACGTGGGGTGATGGTTATGGGTATTTTCTTGTAGGGACAGGCCGAATAGAGGCAATGATCGATCCATCTCTTCATATTTATGATGTAGCCG
This sequence comes from Acidimicrobiaceae bacterium, assembly GCA_002703045.1. Lineage (GTDB taxonomy): Bacteria > Actinomycetota > Acidimicrobiia > Acidimicrobiales > UBA8592 > UBA8592. The sequence goes on along the minus strand of PAEG01000049.1, from coordinate 9,614 downwards.
CAATGCTTACGATTATTCCCGAATGTGGAGGATCTATTAGCACTTGGAGTGGGGAAACTGAATTGGAAGATAAAAAAGGTTGGGTTGCAACCAATGGGCTTATCCATCAAGAAGTGTTATCAAAATTAGGCTGAATCTAAGGAAGATGGAATCCCATCAAATTCGAAAATNCNTACACCNTTTTGGCGAATGAGTCCTACAAATTCTTCTGCTGGAACAATTGAAGCTATCCCCCCAGCCCCATACAAATTCGATTCCTTCACATATGACAATGCCGTCTCTCCAATGATTGCTGAAAGAGTCGACGGTGGGGACGCTACTCCAAGCACCTTAGTTTCTCTTCGTTTATTGAGTTGGCCACGCACCTCAACACGAACTGCCCCTATACCTCCATCATTATGTGGNGGGGTAAGCATTGGNAACCAAGAAGTAAATCTGTCTTGGCGGNTAGCCGATAGCCGAGCTGTNATTCGTGAGACNTCGGGGAAAAGTGGTTGAAGCAAAGCNGCATCAGGAAGAGCTGCCCGATAACAATCTGCTCCNCCGACTGGTTCGGGAAACCATACNAGTTCGCGTCCTGAACCTCCAGGNCGACGTACCCATTGCCCATCCCTCCAATCNAATGATGGTCTTTTCATTGCTCGATGATGCTGTCGGGCACACGCAGGCCCACCTGTTCCATCCTTTGCTATATGAATTTCATCGACAACATCGAAATTNTCACTAAGAAAACTCGCTAAAACACAAGTCAATCCGGGTGAGAATCCTGCACCTGCAACGACTNTGCATCCACTTTCTCTTGCGATTTCACCCATGCTTAACATTCCGGTTACATCACTAATTCGATCAGATACTGAGATAATAGAAATCCCTTGTCGTACGGCTCTATGGGCGTACTCCAAGTGTTGACCAGAAGGAGTGCAGAGAAAAAGGACATCTATGTCTCCTTGCTCCAGTTTTGGAGAAGAAGCTACTTGAATTTTCTGGGAGTTCTTGCGGGAGTATTTCCCTAATTTGGAATAGTCTGAGTCATAAATGACAAGCTTATTTATATCATTTCGNGATTGNAGCCGTTGCAGCAGCTGAGAACCAACGGCCCCCAGGCCTGAAATTCCNACATTTGTCATTTTTTCCTAATTGTTACTCGGTTTCGAGNTCGCTCCATCCGCCTGNTTCGGAAGGGGCTTTACCNGATCCAAAGANACGCAGTATTGCTGCAATAACTGCACCCCCTAGAAGAGCAACTAGAACTCGCCGTAAAAGCCTCATGAGAATTAAACCCTTTTCTCTATCTATCTATAATCCTAATGTATCGAAAAAAGAAGTGTTTGTGAACTAAAGATGTGGGCCTAGTTGGAGTTGAACCAACGACCTCACCCTTATCAGGGGTGCGCTCTAACCAACTGAGCTATAGGCCCATNTGCATTTTTTCTTTGCAGCACTTTACGATATCGCACTAGACCGGAAACACGGTAGNAGCAACGAAGGAAAGTGNAACTATTGGACGGTNCGTCTACGNCGACGNCGNGGCGGTGTTGGTCTCACTGTTTCTTCTTCTACCATCGTTATACGNATTCCTCCGGTTAAATCACTAATGAGATTAAATAACAAAACCATGAGGACNTTCAATGTNGATCCCGCTATTGCCANTACAAGGCCACCAAGNGCATATCCTCGAAAAATTTGTCTAGCATCAAATGTAAATGTATCTAGAGCAAATAACTCTGTGATTAATGTTTCAAGTTTTCCGACTGTTCCTGAGGATTCAGCAACACCCCAGATCATAAAACCAGCGATTAAAAATACAGCCCAAAGACAAGCATAAAATAGAATTGATACTTTAAGAACCGACCATACTTCAATGTGTCTTATTATCCGGCGCACTCGGCGAGCTTGTAGGCGCACTCTTCTTCGTCGTTCAAAAATCGATGGACGGCGGGGACGGCGGGGACGGCGTTCTGGTGGTTCTAAATTATCAAAAAAAGTATTTCTTTCTAATTGTTCTTCTTCATCTGGGTATATGGATATATCTTCATCAAAAAGTCCCGTTTCTTCCCCAGTGTCATCATTGGAATTATCAGCGAGTAGATCAGACATCTGCGTATCGGCCTCTTGGCCCTGATGGTCTCTTTCGTTTTCTTCCATTAGTAAGAGTCTAGAGAACAGCCGATGGGAAGGGATGTCATCTTAATATGGTTTAGGTTTCTGATTGTTCTTCTTCGTCTTCTACTTGGAGGACAGGGGCAATCGCAGCAACGTATCCATCTTCTTCTACAGACATAATTTTTACGCCAGTTGCATATGGTCCTTGGATAGAGATGGTATTCACTTGCATACGAATAATGACACCATTGGAAGCAATCATAAATACTTCATCATCTTCACCAACGGCTCTACTTCCAATAACCTTTCCCCTATCTTCAGAGATTTTAATTGCTGTAACCCCTTGTCCATTTCTATGTTTAGGGTTGAAATTATCCATTTCTGTCCGTTTTCCATACCCTTTCTCTGTCACTATTAATAAAGTTGATGCCTCTCTCGCTATAGAAACAGCAACAACGGCATCGCCTTCTTTAAGTTTCATTCCGCGTACCCCAGCAGCTGAACGTCCCATGGCTCGAACTTCTTCTTCATGGAATCTCATCAACCTCCCATTCGAACTCATCAAACAAACATCATCGCTTCCGTTAGTAGGAATAACACGAACGAGCTCATCCCCGTCTTTTAAATTGATAGCTTTAAGACCACTTGGACGAGATTTGTTATATTCCGTGAATTTCGTTTTTTTCACATGACCAGATTTTGTTGCGAAAACTAAAAATCGGTTTGTTTCATAATCTCTAGTGTCAACAACGGCAGCTACTTTTTCTTCAGGATCTAACTGCAACAAATTCACTATTGCTGTTCCTCGGGCTGTTCGTGACATTGTTGGAATCTGATGAGCTTTAAGGCGGTAAACTTTTCCAAAATTGGTAAAGAAAAGTAAATATGCGTGCGCAGAGGTATGCAGAATCGTTGTAACGATATCTTCATCTTTAAGGGATGCACCTGCTACTCCCCTGCCTCCCCTTCCCTGTCTTTTAAATTCATCGGTAGATACTGTTTTGACATATCCTCCAGAAGAAAGGGTCACTACAAGATCTTCATCGTCAATAAGGTCTTCAATAACAAATTCGCCTGGATCTACAACTAACTCAGTTCTGCGATCATTAGCGAATTCTTCACGAATGCTAGATAACTCTTCAATTACTAAATCTCGGACTACTCGTTCGTCAGATAGTATCTTTTCCAATTCTGTGATTAATTCTGCTAAAGCAGCAACTTTTTCTTCAACTTGTTCTCTACCAAGGCGAGTTAGNCTCCCTAATTGCATATCAAGAATATGATTAGTCTGGATTTCACTAAATTCAAATGGTTCATCCATTAGAAGACTTCGAGCAGCAGCCCTATCTTCACTTGAACGTATCGCCGCTATGACTTCATCAATAAGTCCTATTGCTTTTAACAGGCCTTCATTAATGTGGAGTTCATGCTGTGCTCTGTCAAGACGATATTGTGTCCTACGCGTAACGATATTTATTTGATGATCGACCCAACACTCCAAAGCGTCCCTGAGAGTCATCGTTCGGGGAANACCATCGTCTAATGCAACCATATTGATTGAAAACGAAGTTTGAAGAGGAGTTCCCCNGTAAAGCTGATTCAAAATAACTAAAGCAGGTGCGTCTTTTTTCAGTTCGAAAACAAGTCGGGTTTTCCCTTTCGCCGATTCATTCCTTATTGTACGGATTCCTTCAATCTCTTTTTTATCTACAAGATCAGCAGTTTTTTCTTCAATCGCTTCCACACTTGTCTGATATGGAATTTCTGTTACAACTATCGTCGTAATCTTTTCACCTTCAATTATTTCCGCTTTAGCCCGAACTTTAACTGAACCTCTACCCGATGTGTAAGCCTGGATAATTCCTTCTCTACCTAGAATCTGTCCGCCCGTAGGAAAATCGGGCCCTTGTACAAATTCCATTAGATCTTCGGTTGTAGCCTCTGGATTGTTAATCAAATGAATCGCTGCGTCAGAAACTTCGCCAAGATTATGTGGTGGAATATTTGTAGCCATTCCAACAGCGATTCCTTGTCCTCCATTAACTAAAAGATTGGGAAATCGGGCTGGAAGTACAGTTGGTTCTTGTGAAGAACCATCAAAATTATCTGCAAAGTCGACGGTTTCCTCGTCAATTCCTTGCAACATATTCATAGCTAGTTGCGAGAGACGGCTCTCGGTATATCTGGGGGCCGCCGGAGGGTCATATGGGGATCCGAAATTTCCGTGAGGATCAATTAATGGGTGTCGAAGAGAAAACGATTGTCCAAGCCGGACAAGAGCTTCATAGATAGCGCTATCACCGTGTGGGTGATAGTGCCCCATTACCTCGCCGACAACAGTAGCGCATTTCACATGAGATCTATCCGGGCGGACGTTTGTATCATACATAGCCCACAAGATTCGCCGGTGTACTGGTTTAAGCCCATCCCTTGCATCAGGAAGAGCTCGCGAGACAATAACTGACATGGCGTAATCAAGAAATGATTGTTCCATCTCCTGTTGAATTTCAATTGCTTCTATTCCAGATGGTCCATCATCAGGAATTGTTTCTGTTGTATCACTCATTATGTATCACTTTTATATTTTCTTTAAATATCTAAGAATCGAACATCTTTTGCATTTGTTTGAATAAAGATTTTTCGGCTTTCTACGTCTTCACCCATTAATTTAGAGACAACATCATCAGCTAATGAAGCTTGTTCAACTGTTACCTGAAGAAGAGTTCTGGTAGCNGGGTTCATTGTTGTATCCCAAAGTTCATCAGCATCCATTTCTCCTAATCCTTTTAACCGCCCAAAGTCTGCTTTATGTTTTGGATTTTCTTGGAGAAATTTTTCCTTCGCGTAATCATCTTTTAAATAAACTTTCGCTTTGNTTACTTCAGTTGAATACAACGGCGGTTGTGCAATNTATACGCANCCTTCAAAGAAAAGTTCTTTCATCTGNCGATANAANAANGTTAATAAAAGTGTACGAATATGGCTTCCATCTACATCAGCATCGGCAAGCAGAATAATTTTGTGGTANCTGATTTTTTCGAGATCGAAATCTTCCCCGAATCCCCCACCGATAGCAGCTATAAGCGCTTGAACTTCAGTATTGTTGAGCATTTTATCGATACGTGATCGTTCGACATTAAGGATTTTCCCTCTAATGGGAAGAATTGCCATGATCTTAGGATCACGGGCATCTTTTGCTGATCCTCCCGCTGAATTTCCCTCAACAATATAGAGCTCTGATTCTCTGGGTTCCTGACTCGAACAATCCGTTAATTTCCCAGGTAATCCTGCCCCATCCAACGCTGATTTTCTTCTAGTTGCATCTCTTGCTGTTCTTGCAGCAATTCGGGCTCTTGCCGCTTGAAGCGCTTTCTGCGCTATTCTTTTTGCTTCAGCTGGATGTTCCTCAAGCCAATCTTTTATGTGTTGTCCTGTAGCTTTTTCAACTAGTGACCGAATAGAAACATTTCCCAATTTACTTTTAGTTTGTCCTTCAAACTGTGGATCTCGTAATCGGACAGAAATAATTGCGGTTAGACCTTCACGAATATCTTCGCCTTGTAGGCTGTCATCTTTTTCACGTAAATGATTTTTATCACGGGCATATTGGTTAATAGCCCTAGTTAACGCAGTACGGAATCCTTGTTCGTGCATACCACCTTCACTTGTTGCTATTCCATTAGCAAAACTATGAATTCCATCTGTGTTAAAGCCTGTATTCCACTGGAAAGCAATTTCAACTTCTTGTTCTTCATCTTCTTCTTCGAAGTAACCTACGTCCTGAAAGAGCGCTTCCTTTGAGGAATTCACATGTTGGACAAAGTCCATAATTCCACCGTCATAACAAAATGTTTTCTCTTTAAATCCGGAATTCTTTCGAGAATCTATGAATTTAATTTCCAGTCCTTTGTTGAGAAACGCCATCATTTGGAAACGTTCAACGAGAGTTGCGGATCTAAATTCTATTCCTTCTTTAAATATTTCCTTATCAGGCCAAAATCGGACAGTTGTTCCAGTTCTATTATTTGGAGAATCTTCTGCAATAGAAAGCTTTTGATCTGGTTGCCCACCATCTTTAAATGACATGAAGTGACGTTTACTGTCTCTATCAATCTCAACTTCAACTCGAGAACTCAAAGCATTTACAACTGAAACACCCACACCATGTAGACCACCAGAAACTTTATATCCTTCGCCACCAAATTTACCGCCTGCATGAAGAACTGTCAGAACAACTTCAGCAGCGGTTAAATCTTCATACTGATGGTGTTTTCCAACTGGTATACCTCGTCCATCATCTCGTACTTCACAACCGCCGTCTGGAAGTATTTCAATTTCTATTTGATTACAATGACCTGCCATTGCTTCATCAACTGCATTATCAACAACTTCATATACCAAATGATGTAGCCCTGTAGGTCCAGTTGACCCTATGTACATTCCCGGTCTTTTCCGCACGGCTTCAAGACCTTCAAGAACTTGAATATCTTGAGCACTATAGGAATCAGTTGCTTGAGACATTCCTCTTTTTCTCCGCTATTTGTTAGATCTTTTGAAACATGCTGATTTCCTCAGAAAAATCATGAATTTTTATGAAAAAGACGTGGTCAGAGGGGTTATTCACAGCGTATACATCCTACCATTATCTTAGGTTTTTTTAAGGCTTTAAAGAAGAAACCCTTAGTCTTTCTTAGAACGAAGAGAGATTTTGATTTGAGTAATGATGTCCTCGTGGAAAAGGGATTTTACACCTTCCAAAATTTTGTCAGATTGCCATTGAATTTCTTGAATTAAACCCGGATCAGTAACTGCAATAGTAAGACATTTTTCATGAACAGCTACTGGTGTACAAAAAGGAAGTAAAGATTCATCAATGATCGACGGCCAGTGAGCGAGAATTGTCTCGATAGTCGAAAGTGAAGCTCCAGAAATACCCTTCATTAAAGTATCTAATACACTTCTTAAACTTGTTGGTTCCTTAGAAAAGCCTTGATTACGAAAAGACATGTTCTCATAGTAGGCAATGATTAAACCAGTCAAAAATAATTAGTTTAAGATTTTTCCTTGCTGAATATTTATTTCCATTGCACTAGTTACATGATCAGGTTTTATAGCAGTTGAAATAAATGTTTGATCAGCAACAAGCAACTCTAGAAGGCCCTTTGACCTTGTTGCATCCAATTCGGAAAAAACATCATCTAAAAGGAGAAGAGGTTTCGTTTGATGAACATTTTCTAATAGTAAATGCCCTGCAATACGTAAAGATAAAGCAATAGTTCGTTGCTCACCCTGGGACGCATGGGTTCTGGCAGGTAACCCAGAGAGAAAGACGTATATTTCATCCCTATGTGGACCAACAAGTGTGGTTCCCCTTCTTAATTCATCATCTCTCATCTCTTCAAATACCTGTAAGAGTCCTTTTTCTAACCAAGGAGGATCATAGTTGAGGTCCAATGAAACCTCTCCCCCGACAAGTTCTAAATAAGCGTTCTCAGCATAGGTTTTTATAGTTTCTAGAAGAGATTTTCGTTCCTCTCCCCATTTTTTACTTAAAGCATCAAGCTTTTCATCCCACACGTGAAGCGTTACTGCAATATCGTCTGTTAATCGCCCTCTTGCTTGCTTCAACAAGGCATTTCTTTGTTTTAACACCTGGTCAATATCAGCTCTAATTTGAATATTTTTCGGATGTATTTGTACTAAAAGATCATCAACATAATTTCGTCGTATTGAAGGACCTGCCTTCACTAAATTCAGATCATCTGGCCCGAAAATAGTTATAGGTATCAGTCCATTTAAATTTCTTAAAGGCGTTATTTTCTGCTTATTAACGAAGATTTTATTCTGACGTGCTTTAGAAATTTCTGCTTCAACCAACAATTCTCTATTTAAGTGTTGAATTTCTGCGCGAATGATTGAGTTTTCGCAATCCTGTTTAATTAAAGCCTCAGTAGGAACCGATCTAAATGATTGTGCTGTTCCTAAAAATCCTACAGCTTCTATGAAGTTAGATTTTCCTTGTCCATTGTCACCAAGAAGGATTATTTTTCCCTTTGGAAGAGATAAATCTATTTCCTCGTAATTTCGGAAATTCTGAAGCCAAAGATGCTTGACATGAACCATCAGGCTTTACAGTTTCCTATGAAATACGGACAGGCATTAGTAAATACAAAAACTCTGGATGATCAGAAGCTTTCAAAACAGCTGGCTTCTGATTATCAGTTGTTTCTAACGTAACGTCATCACCTGGTGCTATTTCTAAACCTTTTAAAAGATATTCAGCATTAAATGCAATAACTAATTCGTCACCAGAATAAGAAGCGTCAACTATTTCATGCGCTTCACCAATATCTTGTGTTTTCGCTATTAGTTCTAAACCACTATTGGACATTTCAAGGCGTACAGGTGTAGCTTCTTGAGCCAATAACCGAACCCTTCGAACGGCATCAAAAAGTTCCCCCCTGTTTGCAGTAAGTTTGTTTGGATTACTATCTGGGACAAGCCTTTGATAGTCAGGAAATTCTCCATCAATTAAACGGGTTGTCATCCGAACATTCTGTACAACAAAGGAAGCTTCTCTATCAGACAAATGTAAAGAAACTTCATCATTAGGTTCAATAAGTCTCGCTAATTCAGTAAGAGCTCTAGAGGGAACAAGAATTGGTGGCTGTCCTTCTAAAAGAGATGCATCAGGCATGTCGCGGACTGCTAAACGATAGGAATCTGTTGCTACAAGACGAAAACCTTTNTTCTCNGCNACCATATAAACACCAGTAAGAATNGGTCGTGAATCATCAGAAGANGCAGCTGGTGTTACTTGCTCAAGCGCNCGCACCAAATCTTCACCATCGACAGTAACTGGAGACGTCGTTGGCTCCTCAAAGTTTGGATATTCATCTTTAGGTATTGTTCGTAACGAAAATTCACTTCTCCCGGCAACTACATGAAGATTTGTATCCTCTGCAGTTATATCAACAGCACCAGGTTCTACCGCTCGAACAACGTCTGCTAGTAATTTAGCAGGAACAACGGTGACACCATCTTTTTCTCCTCCTACTTCCACTGAAACTGTAANAGTAAGGTCTAAATCACTACCAGTAATTACTAACTNATTACTAGAGAGATCTAAGCGAAGACCGTGTAAGACAGGTAAAGTTCCTCTATTTGTTACAGCTTTACTAGCAATATTTAATGCATCTACTAGCAGATCGCGTTCACATCGAAATTTCACTTGGGGAAAACTCCTTTACTTGAATATTTATTTTATATAGGTAGTAACAGTAGTAGATATGTGGGTATGTGGGTAAGACCTTGTTTTGCCTGCTCACACACTATTCTAGTCTGTGAACCAAGCTGTTGATTAGTTATGTAATCCACACCCTTAAAAAATTCCCTGCTTTTCCCTTTCTTTATTTTTTTATACTTATAAACAGAAAAATCTATCTTTCCACAATGGTGTGGGAAAGTAGTTATTTGCCAGTTTTTATCGTATGGATTAGTTCAGTTACCTG
>PAEG01000048.1 GCA_002703045.1 Acidimicrobiaceae bacterium | reverse complement strand
TCACAACAACTGTCGCCTTGAGTGCAAGAAGAGCTGAAGGGATGTCAGATGCAGGATCACCATGAGCTACCGCTCCCCCGATCGTGCCTCGGTGTCTAACTTGCGGGTCACCGACGTTATGTGTTGCTTGTGCCAGAACTCCAGCATTTGAAATAACGAGTTCATTTTTTTCCACATCGCAATGGCGAGTGAGCGCTCCGACTGCGAGATAATCGCCCGTATCACGTACATATTTTAGATCGTCAAGGCGGTTGATATCTACAAGGTATGCTGGTGTTGCTAAACGAAACTTCATGAGTGGGATAAGGGAATGCCCTCCTGCTACGAGCTTGGCTTCATCTCCATGTTCGGCAATAGCTTGAATTGCTGCTTCAGCGGAATCCGCTTGAATGTAATCGAAATTAGCCGGAATCATAGTGTCACCTCAGTTGCCTGAAGAACCGCTTTTACTATGTTGTGGTAACCGGTACATCTGCATAGGTTGCCTTCCAACCCTTCACGAACCTCATCTTCTGTCATTGATGGGTTCTCTTCAATCATTGAAACAGATGCCATCACCATGCCTGGCGTACAGTATCCGCATTGCAGAGCATGGCATTCATGAAATGCTTGTTGGACAGGATGTAGAGTGCCATCATCGTCAGCAAGGCCTTCGATAGTATCGATTTCCATGCCGCTTACCTGTGCGGCTAAAACTGTGCAGGACTTTACTGATTCACCATTTAAATGGACGGTGCAGGCACCGCACGAGGAAGTATCGCACCCAATGTTTGTTCCGGTTAGGCCAGCAGCCTCTCGAATATACTGGACGAGCAACATACGAGGCTCTACATCATGGGATTGATCAACACCATTAATCTTGATACTTACTTCCACACACTTCCCCTTTCTCTGCGTGNANTTGACGTTAGTACATTCTTNGCTGTTCTGGCGAATAAACTACGCGTCNACTTTCTTGTACCGGATCCTAGCCCAAATACCCGTTCCTACCATCATCCCTANTAGGGCTATTAGGCCTGGCTGAGTTGTAGACCATGTGACTTCACCGAGAAAACCCTGACGGCACATGCGGATCACATTGGTAATTGGGTTGATAGCGGCTACATGATGTAGCCAGCCTTCAATGGCTTGTATGGGTGCTTGCCCAACAGATAGAAACATTGAACTGAACATGATTATCTGGGCTATCGCTAACGATTTTAGGGTTTTGAAAGTAAAAACAATCCCCAAAACGAGAAACGACATTACAACTGCCATTCCGACTCCGGAGAGATAGACCATGATTATTCCCATGAGCCCTCCAGGCATATCAGCATTTAAAAACGCAAAGGCGACGATGAGAACTGCTGTTATGGGGATTATGGCTCGACANAGGCAATAACCTACTAATCCNCCGATGAGTGCCATTGGTCGAGTNGGGGCTACTCGAAGGCGATCGAAAAACCCGTTCTCTAGATCTGTTCCAGCCAAGCCACCTGCTCCCATTCCCGAGAACGCGGCGCCTTGCATTACCGCCCAAGCGGTCATCCAGTTGACTGCCTTATCGGTTNCATAACCTTCAAGCTCAACTATTGAAGCAAACGAGCCACTAAATGCCACGACAAAGAAGATTGGCATCAGAACCGCAGGCAGTATCAAGGATGGTATCCGACGTAAACGAATTAATCCGCGTTGGATACCAGCCATGATGACTGCAAGCGAGGATACGTGCGGTGCATTAAAGGAAGTCATTGTGCACGCGCCAAACGCTTACGTAATTGTCGAATTGACATGGCAATTCCTATCGAAGCGATGGCAAGTATGATCCCTAAGGATTGTCCAAGGTCAGTCCATGAGAATCCGTGAATGACCATCCGCCGTGTAGGGTCAATAACCCAAGTTAGAGGATTTTTCCTAGCTATAGCCCCGTACCATCCGTCCATAAGTTGCACAGGAAAAAAGGCCGAACTTACAAAAACTGCAACAAAAATTAGAGGGAACGTTGATTGAACGACTTCTTGAGAGCCTGTCCGTAAAGCAATTGCTATTCCGAAACTCCCCATCGAAACTGAAAGTAACGCTGCTATAAAAACTAGGGAAACAATGCTTGACGCACCTCCTGCAATATTCGCCCCGAATAATACAAGGATGGCTATAAGGACTGCTGCTTGGGCAACGCCATAAATAAATGCACTAGCCAGCCGTGACAATAGTATCGATCCTCTTGAAACAGGTGAGACAAGAAGCCTATCCATGAACGAATTTTCAATATCAGCAGCAAGATCTGATGCGCTATTTGTTGACCCGAATAGGACCCCCTGTACGACGCAGGCGGGAAGAACAAAATCGAGAAAAGAAACATCCTGAAACGGGAAGCCTTCAATTGTTACCGCTTTACTGAATTGTGATGCATACACCGCAGCTAGAAGAAGAGGAAAAAAAAGACCTGGTGCCCAAGACTGGGGCTGTCGAATCATCCCGAGAATACTTCGGTGTGATAGCTTTATGACTTGTGGGAAAATATTTTGATTCATAATGCCCCTACACCTGACCGCCCTCAAGCCTTCTTCCGGTCGCATCGGCGAAAACATCGTCAAGGCTAGGTTCGTCAAGTTCAACATGATGAATTTCAACACCAGCATCATCGAGGGCTTTCAGNACATCTGTGATTCCTGTTGTCCCGCTAACAAGGCCAATAGCTATACGATTTCTTCGAGCTGGACGCTCTTGTCCAAATTGATCCATGGCTTTTCGGGCTAANAGGACATCNCCCTCTGAAACATCAACTCTTAAAGTGGGAGCGCCNACTGCTGACTTAAGGGANGCCGGNGATCCTTCACGAACTATTTTCCCATNATCGATAATAGCTATGCGCTCAGCTAGTTGATCTGCNTCTTCGAGGTATTGGGTAGTTAAAAATACTGTTGTTCCTAGGTCTTTATTNAGATTTCGAACTTCTTCCCATAGAGCCATGCGGCTAGTTGGATCTAAACCAGTTGTTGGTTCATCCAGAAAAAGAACTTCGGGTTGATGAACGAGGGAAAGAGCTAAGTCTAGTCTTCTCCTCATACCCCCAGAGTATGTTCCAACTCTTCGATCTCCGGCTGCGGTAAGACCCACACGTTCTAGTAGCTCTCCGCAACGTTTCAATCCAGAACGTTTCGGGAGTCCATGCAAAACACATTGCAAACGAAGTAGCTCGTTACCAGTCATCAAAGGATCAATGGCAGCATCCTGTAAGGCCACCCCAATTTTTCTTCGTACTGCTGAGGGCTGCTTGGCAATATCAAACCCTGCTACTCGCGCAACCCCGCTGGATGGCTTCAAAAGTGTCGTGAGCATACGAACGGCCGTAGATTTTCCGGCACCGTTAGGCCCCAGAAACCCAAAGACCTCCCCACTTGCGACTGAGAGATTGATTGAATCTACAGCGACTAGAGAGCCAAATGAGCGCGATAGTTCTTCTGCTTCAATAGGGGAGCTCAAATTAACCCCCTAAGGCGTCTGCGAGTTCGGTAAAAGGCCAAGAAGANGGGATACGAAGTGGATCCGGTGCGGCAGGCAATACCGCATAGGCTTCTTCGCCTTCTCGAATCAGACCAAAGTTTTGTCTAGCAATTAATTCAATCTGTTCCGGTGTTTGGAGCGCTTCAGCTCTCTGCTCTAATGCTGAATTAGATGACTCAATATTTATAAGTTCCTGCTGCTTAGTTGATAATTCTTCCCTTTGGTCTAACCATAACCTTATTGGTTGTATAGCCCAGATGAGAATGACGACGACCATCGCCAGGATAAAGAGCCAAAAGAGGTACCTGCGAGTTTTTTCCGAAACAAGTACTCTCTGGAGAGGATGGTTAGTAGTTGAGGACATTTATTGTGTTCCGTAAAGCTCTTGGACGCCGCGATATGCTGCGGCATCACCTAATTCTTCTTCTATACGCAGTAGTCGATTATATTTTGCAACTCGATCACTTCGTGCCGGAGCACCAGTTTTTATTTGACCGCAATTCGTAGCAACAGCAAGATCCGCGATAGTTGTATCTTCTGTTTCTCCTGAACGGTGAGACATCACAGACGTATAGCCGTGGCGATTTGCAAGCTCAATTGTTTCAAGCGTTTCTGTTAAGGTACCGATTTGATTAACCTTGATCAAAATAGAGTTTGCTGTAGATTGCTGGATACCTTTCCCTAAGCGGTCTTTATTGGTGACGAAGAGATCATCTCCAACGAGTTGGACGTTTTCCCCGATTAAGTCTGTTAAGTTTTTCCAACCTTCCCAGTCTTCCTCTGCCATGCCGTCCTCTATCGAGAGGATAGGAAATTTATCTGTTAGTTGTTTGTAGTATTGGCACATTTCTTTAGGAGAGAACTCTCTTTTTTCTCCAGCGAGAATATATTTTCCGTCTTCAAAGAATTCGGTACTAGCGGGGTCAAGGGCTATGGCCATATCATCACCCAGTGTGAATCCTGCTTTGTCTATTGCGTCCACAAGTAATTCGATCGCCGCTTCATTTGATTCGAGATCTGGAGCAAAACCGCCTTCATCTCCAACTGCTGTTGATAAGCCACTAGCTTTTAGAACTTCTTTTAGGGTGTGATAGCACTCAGCTCCCCACTGCAAAGCTTCCGAAAAAGAAACNGCNCCTACTGGCATTATCATGAATTCNTGGAGGTCAACGTTNTTGTCAGCGTGTTCGCCACCATTGAGNACGTTCATCATTGGGACTGGGAGCACATGTGCTGTTGCACCTCCAAGGTATCGATATAGGGGCTGTCCGAGATGATTTGCGCTGGCTTTTGCTGCAGCNAGGGAAACGCCGAGCATCGCATTTGCTCCTAAATTCGATTTATCATTCGTCCCATCCAGAAGGATTAATTTTTGATCGATTCCTCTTTGGTCTAGAGAATCCATTCCTATGATTGCACTAGCTATTTCGTTATTAACGTTTTCAACTGCCTGAAGGACACCTTTCCCTTTATATCTTTCGCCNCCGTCGCGTAACTCAACTGCTTCAAATTGGCCAGTTGAGGCTCCTGAGGGTACCGCTGCCCTTCCTTTGAACCCTCCTTGAAGAGCCACGTCAACCTCAACGGTAGGGTTTCCTCGAGAGTCGAGAACTTCTCGTCCGGTTACGCTTTTGATTTGGGAAGGGTTATTGGATTGCATGCTTTCTCAATTGTATTTTTTGCAGGTTCACTAACTTTTAGTCCTCTCTACAAGTTAGCGCTTATGGAATGAAATGTTATTGATGTGGCTTATGAGGATTCTGTTATTGGAGGTGTTTTAAAAGTGGTTTACAAGCTGAGGATTTCAATTCAACTAGCTATCGCAGGTTGTTCCCCCAATCAGGGATTCAACTGCTGCAGGTAACCGACTAAGTCTTCAATCGGAGTTTCCGAGTGATTGAGAACAATTTGCAATTCTTCTAGTGCGTCCTTGAATACCGACCCGGGATAAAGCCTTTTGACTCTTACGATTTCTGATGGCCGAAGAGAAATGGGAGATACTTTTGCAAGCCACTGTGATTCGCCGGTGTTTGCGAGGGTACGCCCTGCTATTTCAACAATTCCAAGCTTCCTAGCTTCACATCGGAGCTTTGCCACAGAGAGAAGATTTTTTGCAGCAAATGGAATTGCCCCAAACCTATCGATCCACTCACTTTGAATCTCACTAACATCTTCCAGACTTTTACAGATAGCAAGTCTTCGATAAGCCTCTANCCGTAAATCCTCCTTNGAAATATAGCTGTGCGGTATTTGCGCNGCGACNGGAAGTTCGATAGANATTTCTTGCAACGATTNCATCGGCTCNCCTTTNAGCGCTGAAACTTCTTCATTTACTAGCTGGCAGTATAGGTCATACCCCACGGAGGCTACGTGGCCTGATTGNCCTGTGCCGAGGAGATTNCCNGAACCTCGTATTTCGAGGTCTCTCATTGCAATTCGAAAGCCAGAGCCAAGCTCAGTAGCCTCTCCTACTGTCCGGAGTCTNTCGTATGCGGTATCGCTCAATNAANTGCCCTTAGGTGTTAGAAGNTAGGCATAAGCCCTTGACCCTGATCTCCCGACACGTCCNCGTAGCTGGTGTAACTGCCCTAGTCCTAGACGATCTGCGTTANTGANGATAAGAGTATTNACTGAAGGCATATCTATGCCGGATTCAATAATTGTAGTGCACACCAAAACATCAGAGGAACCTTCCCAGAAGTCGACTACAACTTTCTCAAGTTTGTTCTCGTCCATCTGCCCGTGTGCCACCGCGATTCTGGCTTCAGGCACAAGACTCCGAAGTGTTTCAGCCATCTTCTCTATATCTGCAACCCTATTATGAACGAAAAAGACCTGCCCTTCTCGNAATAACTCCCTTCGGATAGCAGCANTAACTATGCTCTCNTCATACTCGCCAACAAATGTAAGTATCGGNTGCCTATCCAGCGGAGGGGTGTTCAAAGTAGTTAAATCCCTAATNCCAGTGAGGCNCATCTCAAGAGTTCTGGGTATAGGAGTTGCTGATAGCGTGAGGACGTCAATACTTGCCTTGAGTTCTTTTAGCATTTCTTTGTGCTTCACTCCAAAGCGCTGTTCTTCATCGACAACTAAGAGACCTAAGTCGCGAAACACAACATCATTGGAAAGTAGTCGGTGGGTACCTATAACGAGGTCAACTTCACCAGTAGATAGCTGGTTGACAACTCGGGTTTTTTCCTTCGTGGTGAGGAAACGACTTAGTACTTCTATTTGGATTGGGTAGGCGCTTAATCTTGTGGAGAAAGTCTGGAAGTGCTGTTGGGCAAGCAANGTTGTAGGAACTAATAAAGCGACTTGTTTATTATCCTGGATCGCCTTGAAAGCTGCTCGAAGCGCGATTTCAGTTTTTCCAAATCCGACATCTCCGCATACAAGTCGATCCATTGGCTGTCGCCTTTCCATGTCCTCTTTCACTTCTTGAATTGCGACAATCTGATCTGGCGTCTCCTGGAAAGGAAATGAGTCTTCTACTTCCCGTTGCCAGAGAGTGTCAGTAGGGTATGCGTGGCCCCCAGTTGTTAGCCGTTTCTGATATAGGGAAACAAGATCTTGGACGATCTCTTGAATCTCTGACCTAACCCTTGTTTTAGTTTTTTGCCAGTCGCTTCCTCCCATCCTGCTAAGCGGTGGATGGCTTCCTCCTGTGTAGGGACGTATTAGGTTGATCTGTTCTGCGGGGACATACAACCGGTCGCCTTTCCTGTATTCAAGTAGAAAGTAATCACGCTCTATGACCCCTATAGATTGGGTAACGATGCCTTTATATAACGCTACCCCATGATGGTCGTGGACAACATAGGATCCAACTGCAAGATCTTCATGAAATACTTTGTGGCCGCTGGTGTTCCGTCTTCCGGTCCTTTTTGATTGTTTTCGCCCAGTCAGGTCTTCTTCAGATATAACTGCGATTTTCATAGCGGGGAAGATAACTCCTTGGCTGATAGGGCCATCAAGCACATAAACTGCCCGGCTAGATCCTGGATGGTCTAGCGTTTCAAGAATCTCAGTTTTAATTCCCTCTCGTTCGATTGATTTTCCGAGTGCTTTTCTAGTTTTTCTTGAATTAGCGATGGCATAAACTGAGTAATCTTGATCAAGCAAATGTTGTATCTCTTTACCGAATGAGCTTCTCGGCTTTATTAGTTGCCATCTTTTAGCCCGAAGGGCAGGCTGACTTTCTTCTTCAGAAAAAGGCTTGATTGATTTAACTGGGACTGGTGCTTGCTGGAAGATTCTTTCAAATGGAACATGCAGCTGCTTAGTCAGGGCCTCGTTCTCAATATTCCATGTTTGGGATAATACGGGAACGATTCGGCTCTCGTCGTGAGAGAGTTCTTCAACTTTTCTCTTCGATCTCTCTGGATCTATAAAAATTAACCTACTGCTTTTGGGGAGGCAATCAAGGATAGTTTCTTCTTTATCTACTACCCAAGGAAGCCACGATTCCATCCCATCAAATATTTCTCCGGCAGCAATTTTTTCCCAATGAGCTCGACCCCAAGGGGCAGAAGAGATTAGACGCATGGCTTGATTTTTTACAGATTCTGAAGGAAGGAGTTCACGCGCAGGGAAAATTTGAACTTGTTCTTTTTCAGCAATTGTCAACTGATCAGAAACTGAGAATTGCCCGAGTCGCTCAACTACGTCTCCCCAAAGGTCTATTCTTATCGGAGCTTGAGCGGTAGTAGGGTACACGTCAAGTATGGATCCCCGATTTGCGACCTCTCCCCTATTCTCTACTTGGCCTACTCTTCTGAACCCCATTTGGATGAGTTTTTCAAGTGTTTCTTGAAGGTCAATGACATCATTACGTGACACTACAATTGGCTTGATNTCCTTGTTNGGAGCAATGANCTGGGTGGTAGCTCTAATGGGCGAAACGACAACCTTTGGGCCTTNAGCGTTTCGAAGTNCCCATCCAATTTTGATTCGCTGCCCCATGGTGTTCAGGGTCGGACTGACNCGCTCNAATGGGAGTATTTCCCAAGCNGGGAAAAGNTCTACTTGTGTATCNCCGAGCATNGACCCAAGGTCAGCGTGAAGGTTCGAAGCTTCCTCAATNGTTGGGGTCACNACAAANAGNGTTTCGACTCTAGTGAGGTGGATATATGAAGCGATAGCCCAAGCTTGAGCATTTTCGGGGACACAGATGNCTTGGATGGAAGGACGNGCAAGCGCGAGGATAGATTCTTCNTCCNCNAGAGCGTTTAGGATAGATNTGAANCTCACGCGTTGAACTTATTCATCGCCGCCTGGTAGCCATGTCTTTGGATATATTCAAGAGCGTCGACAGCCATCGCTTTGGAGTGGAGCAGTGCTTGTCTATCGTCTTTGCTTGGACGGCTTAAGACGAAGTCTCGACCTCTCTGTCCCTCACGAATAGCTCCAATGCCAATGCGGATCCGAGCGAACTCTCTGGAATGAAGATGATTTTCGATAGATTTGAGACCGTTATGGCCAGCAANGCCACCTCCAAGTTTTATTTTTATTTTTCCTACTGGGAGATCTAATTCGTCGTGGATGACGACTAGTTGAGAGGGTTCAGAGATGCTATATCTATCCATTAGCCTNCNGGCAGATAGTCCAGACTCATTCATATAGGTTTCGGGTATTGCAATAACTAGATTCTGATTTTCGGATTTGACTTCGGCACAAAGAGCGAGAGCTTTGCTTTTCCGTAAACGGACGCCGTAGTGNGNTTCAAGGGAGTGGACTACTTCTGCGCCGATATTGTGTCTTGTCCCTTGATATTTCTTTCCCGGATTTCCAAGNCCNACAACGAGATAATCTGTTGATCCGCTGAANGTTTTTGTAGTGCGTCTCTTTCGCCGCACGGAACTAGCTATTCGCCATCTTCGGCTGAAGTTTCTCCATCGTCGGCAGAAACTTCACCCTCACCGGACGCACCTTCTACACCTTCTTCGCCCTCTTCGGCAGCGGCGTCGGCCATCGCTTCAGCTGCCATTGCCTCCATAGTGGAACGAGTGACAGTTCCAACTGCAACCGTCTCCTCAAGATCAATTTCAGTCCGGACCCCTTCTGGCAAAGCAATATCCCCAACGCGAACAGACGCATTGATCTCAAGATCGGAAACATCTACATGTAGTTCATTGGGTATGGATTGTGGGCGTGAAAGCACAGAAAGGCTGAACATAGTTTGATCAACCATTCCATTCTCATCTGTCACTTTTTTGGCATCTCCGGTCATAACGAGTCTGACATCAACAGAGAGTTCTTCATTTGGGTCTACCCGAACAAAGTCAACGTGAATGACTTCATCTCGAACTGGATGACGTTGGAGGTCTTTTAANATTGATAGATGTTTAGATCCACCTATTTCAATTTCNATAAGNGCATTTAACCCTGCATCAGTTGTTAGGGANCCGCGCAGATCNGCGTAGTTTACGCTAAANGACATCGGGTCTTGNCCCAATCCATATAANACGCCTGGGACTCGTCCTTCGCGACGGAGCCGNCTCGTCGAACGACTTCCCAGATCACGACCTTCTTCTGTNTTNAGTACCAGTTCAGCCATTGNNTATTTCTCCCTGCTTGTAATAATCTCGGTTGAGNTTTGCAGATTTCTACCAGATGAAAAGTCTATCGTTGTGTTCCTCGACAGACACCTAGCTTAAATGCTTCCCCCCAAATATTTCACTTACGCTTGTATCNTCGAAAACAGCATCTAATGCGTTAGCTATTATCGAGGCGACAGATAGCATTTTAATTTTCGAAATATTTTTCTCCTCAGGAAGCGGCAGGGTGTTAGTCATGGCCACTTCTTTGATTACTGAATTTTCAAGGCGCTCTATAGCTGGGTCAGAGAAAACACCATGGGTGGTGCAGGCATACACTTCCTTAGCTCCTCTATCGGCAAGCTGCTCAGCCGCCCCGACAATGGTNCCGCCTGTATCGATCATGTCGTCNATCAGGACGCANACTCTCCCATCTACGTCGCCTAGTACATCTCCAGCNTCAACACGATTTTTCTGACTCTTNATGCGGCGCTTNTGGACTATTGCCAAGTCTGCNGTTAATTCGGATGCNTATCTTTCTGCGACTTTCACTCTTCCAGTGTCTGGAGAAACNATAACTAAATCNTCTCCAAGAGTTCGCATATAATCCACAAGTACTGGCATAGCAGTTAAGTGATCGACTGGTTTATCGAAGAATCCCTGTATTTGGCCTGCATGCAGATCTACCGAAACCATCCTGCTCACACCGGCAGCGCTAAAGAGGTTAGCCAAGAGGCGCGCTGTGATGGGCTCTCTTCCTTCTGATTTCCTATCCTGCCTTGCATAACCATAGAAAGGGCAGACTACCGTTATGCGCTTCGCTGATGCGCGTCGAGCCGCATCAACCATTATTAGCTGTTCCATGATTGAATCATTGATNGTCATATCTGTTGCAGCAGAGTGACTTTGGATAATAAATACATCCCCTCCTCGAACAGATTCACTGAATCTGCAGTGAATCTCTCCATTTGCAAATTCAGCTAGATTTGGCTCATCAAGCTCGACACCAATATGGTCTGCGATTTCTTGNGCTAAAGGCAGATTGGATCTTCCAGAAATTAAGTGCAAGCGCTTCTTGGTTACTAATTCCATATTGAAATTCCTTTGAATCAAGTCAGGGTATTTAAATCGTAGATCGAAAACCCATTTCTATCAGATGATTTCANGNGTTGGTNGCATTTTGTATTATTCCAAAGCTGCGTTGCTGGCCCGGCAGGACTTGAACCTGCAACCTCCTGGACCAAAACCAGGCGTTCTGCCAGTTGAACTACGGGCCATTGTATGTCTAATGAACCTATCGTATTTCCAGCCCAATCGTGTATTTAGACATTCGCTTAGTTGAATTATTTACCTTTTGAG
>PAEG01000047.1 GCA_002703045.1 Acidimicrobiaceae bacterium | reverse complement strand
AATATCAGCAACAACTATTGACGCTCCCTCTTTTGCAAATAGCAGAGCAGTCGCCCTACCAATGCCATTTCCGCCTCCCGTTATTACGGTAACTTTGTTTGCTAAGCGACCCTCTTCCATGTAATCCTCCACTCATTATGGCTATTGCTATTAGATCAAAGAAGCCATTGAGATACAAAACGAGTTACTCCTGCAAGGATGAACTTAGACACGATAAAGGCCATTCTTTGGATTACAGCCAACTGAGACTATTGTTTTTGTATGAGTACCAAAAAAATCATCACCGTCCTAGAGCCTTCAGATGAGTACACGCATGAACCTGATGAGGCTAGTAACTATAACGAGTCAATGTACTTCAATACGTTTGATATCGAGAAGGAAATCGGCGGCTGGTTCCGCCTTGGAAACCGGGTTAATGAAGGGTACGCGGAAATGTCAATTTGCGTCTACTTACCAAATGGCCAAGTTGGATTCATGTTTGACCGGCCCCAAATCGCTGATAACGGTTCGATGAAAGCCGGAGGCTTATCAATAGAAGTTGTGAAACCTTTCGAGATCCTCCAGTTATCGTACTCTGGGAAAGTTTGCCTGCTTAACGACCCTAAAGAGATGGCGAATCCACGGCAAGCTTTCAAAGAAAATCCAATAGTTGATTGCAATATTGACCTTGACTGGACTGGGATGTCTCCCATGTATGGCGGCAAGCCGATGTATGAAGATGGCTCTGAGATAGAGACGAATACTGAAGGCAGCTTTGCGAAAGCACACTACGAACAGCATGGGAGAATGGAAGGCGCAATAACAATCGGCGATAACATACTTGAGATTCGCGGTATGGGACTGCGAGATAAATCGTGGGGAGCTCGTTACTGGCAATCAATCAGTTGGTACAGATGGCTTCCTATGGTATTTTCACCAGACTTTGCCATGATGCTTTCAATCGTCAGCCCGGACAATAGCGGCGAGAAAGTTCGGAGGGCCGGAATGGTTCTCGAAGGGGACGAGTATAAATTAATCGAAGATTGCAATATCGAAACAACTTGGGATAAATCTGATTACCAAACTGGGATGAAATGCTGGGCAAGAACAACCGAAGGCAAAGAATATGAAATCGAAGGAGAAGTAATTTCCTTAATCCCGCTTCGCAATAGAAGAAAGACTCCAGATGGTGAAAACCTCTTAACCCGAATCACTGAAGCAATGACAAAATACCGTTGCAATGGTGAAGAAGGAATAGGTATGAGCGAATATCTAGATCAAATAGAGAATGGTCGCCCTGCAGGAAGAGACTTCGGTGGGAAATAAAGGTGACTCTCTAGAAGCTTTTTTAATCGGAACGCTTTCTGAATCTCTAGGAATAGTTGCGGTGAGCGATCTTGTTCGCCTTACGGGGGGAGCAAACAGGGAAACGTGGAGCTTCGATGCAGTAGATACTGAAAGAAACGCTTCAGGACTGATCGTGCAAGTAGATCGAGAAGGACTCGACCGTCTCATTGGAACCTGCGCAAAAGAAGCCCAGATTGTAACCAAAGCTGCCGAATGGAAGGTTCCGGTAGCTACCGTTGTCGCAAGTTCAGATACACCCAATGCGCTAGGGCGGAGCTTTACCATCACTCGTAGAATCGATGGAGAAACAATTGCAAGGAAGATCCTCCGAGATAAACAGTGGGAGACCGCCCGTTCGAAACTTGTTACAGACTGCGCAACAGCTCTTGCAGCGATTCACTCAATCCCGTTAGAAGAGCTAGATGGAATTGAACTCGTTAAGGACACTGATTCTTTAACTTCCCTTGTTGAAATCTACGATGCCTTGTCCGACCATCATCCAACTTTCGACTTGGCAATCAGATGGCTCGAAGCAAATCGGCCCGAACCACTCGGACCCTGTCTAGTCCATGGCGATTTCAGACTGGGGAACCTCCTCATCGGTAAAGACGGACTACGTGCTGTCCTTGATTGGGAGATCGCTCATATCGGTGATCCAGCAGCAGATCTAGGGTGGATGTGTGTACGAGCTTGGCGTTTTGGAGGGAAAGGAAAAGTAGCTGGAATTGGGGGGTATACGAACTTTCTCGATGACTACGAGACACAAAGTGGCACTCGAGTTCCGTCAGAAACACTTCAATGGTGGGAAATTTTTGGAACCCTTCGCTGGGGTATCATTTGTCTACAAATGGGAGGGGATTTTCGGGCAGGAAGAACTTCATCAATCGAAATCGCTACGATCGGACGACGGGTCGCTGAAAATGAATATGACCTTCTCTCTTCCCTTAAGGAGCAACTATATGAGCTTGCATGAAAAGATGGATATGGCGCTACCTCCTCGAGGAAACAGTCCTTACGATGCCCCATCAGCACATCAACTTATCGAAGCGGTAAATCTTCTTATCTCTGAAGAACTAGGCGGAGAAATTTCCCCAACTCAAAAGTGGAAACTTCGAATAGCATCCAATGCATTAGGAATAGCCTCTAGGGAAATCCAAAATATTCGAGAAGATCGCGAAGCCCTCAGAAGTGTTCTCGATAGTTTGCAGATGGAAACCGAGAAAGACCTATCTGAAGCTATTCGAAACGGGGCGTTTGACGACAGCCTCGAAGATATTCACGCCAGGCTAGTTCCATTAGTCGACAAAAAGCTTATAGTTGCAAACCCTTCATACCTCATTGATAGAAACGATCCATAGGCTAACAACGGAGGAAGTTAACGCTTCCGAAAAGCCATAGCTACACTAAAATACGATCTGAAGAAAGAAGTAGCTATCGATGGCTGATATAGCAGTAATAGGTGCGGGTTACGTTGGCTTGACAACAGGTACTTGCCTAGCTCACCTCGGTCACAACGTCACCATTGCAGATATCGATGAGATAAAAGTCCAAGAACTTAACGAAGGCGAAGTCCCCATCTTTGAACCTGGACTATCAGAACTTCTAACCGAAGGCATTAAGAACGGAAACTTAAAATTCGTTGTAGGCGCTAGCAGTGCTAGTCGAAATGCGGCGTTTCATTTTCTATGCCTTCCAACTCCACCAAATCCAGACGGATCCACAAACATGGAATACTTCCATTCCGCTATCGAAGAGATCAAAGATATTCTTCCCCCAAATTCAGTTATTGTGAACAAATCCACGCTTCCAGTTGGAACCGCCTCACAACTCAAAAAGCAGATCCAAAGAACCGATGTGGAGATAGTATCTAATCCAGAATTTCTGAGCGAAGGTAACGCTGTACAAGATTTTTTACACCCATCCCGAATAGTAATTGGAGCTGAGTCACAAGAAGCAGCTACCCGTGTTGTTGCGCTCTTCAGCGACATTGACGCCACGATCCAGATCACTGGAACCGCATCAGCTGAGCTCATAAAACATACCGCTAACGCTTTCTTAGCAATGAAATTAACGTTCATAAATGAAATCGCAACCCTTTGCGAACTTGTTGGTGCCAATGTGCTTGATGTTGCAGAGGGAATCGGATACGACCCAAGAATCGGTTCAACATATCTTCAGCCAGGACCTGGATGGGGGGGATCTTGCTTCCCCAAGGACAGCGCTTCGCTTTTACAGACTGCGAATAAAGCTGGCTTCGATTTCGAATTGCTTGAAAAAGCAATCACATTGAATACGGCACATCTTCAACGGACAGCTCAAAAAGTCATTGATGCTTTACCTGAAGGAAAGGAGATTGAGAAAAGCAAAATTGCTGTGCTTGGCCTTACCTTTAAAGCAGGCACTGACGACCTTAGATCTTCTCCATCTCTAGCTGTCATTGGGTATCTGTTAGATCTAAACGCTCATGTCTCGGCATATGACCCTATGGTGAACCTTCCAATTGAAGATATGAGCAAAATCGAAATCACATCCACCGCTTATGAAGCTGCAAATAACGCCGATGCTCTCGTCATCTTGACAGAATGGGAGGAATTTGCTGATTTGAACTATGAACGAATTCACGAGGCCATGTGTCATCCAGTTGTTGTAGATGCTAGAAACCTTCTCAACCCTCAAGATCTTGAACAACAGGGATTCCAATACATTGGCCTCGGGCAATAACTAGTCGGGACTTAGAAAGAATGCTCCCCTCCGAAAAGCCTCCATTCGCTTCTCCATTAGTAACGAAGTTCTAAAGCCATGAGCACTATCCTTCTCTTTGCTCTCATAGGGGTCGGGATAGGGGGATTCTATGGCCTTCTAGCGAGCGGGATTGTTATAGGCCATAAAGGCTCTGGCCTCATCAATTTAGACCAAGGAGCATTGGCGATGTACCCCGCATACACATACGTGACAATGCGTGAAACAGGCGACATATACTTTCCTTGGGTCGACTTTATTCCGGGACCAATCGATATCCCTTACCAGCTAAGTCTTGCGTCGTCTGGAGTGGGTAAATTCCCGTCATTTTTAGCAGCGATGTTCATGTCTGTCCTTCTTGGCATAGCTGTGCAAACCCTCGTTTTCGGACCACTTAGGAATAAACCTCCGATTTCAAAAATAATAGGTTCCTTAGGAGCTCTCTTTTACCTAACGTCCGTAGCCTTTTATCAATTCGGTGGGAAAAATCGAACAGTCGACGGTATTCTTCCGGGAGGCTCATGGAAGAACCCATTTGGGCTTGGCGGACAGCTAACATACGAGCGCATCTCCCTAGTTCTTATCGCCCTTGTGGTCGGAGGAGCATTAGCCGCCTACTACCGGTTTACCCAAACAGGGCTAGCTACTAGAGCCATTGAGGATTCTGAATCAGGTGCAACATTATTAGGGTATTCAATAAAGAAAATAGCAACTACCAATTGGCTTCTCTCAACAGTCATTACCGGATTTGCCGGGATTCTAGCTCTTGACTTAGTCTCCCTTTCACCTAACCGCTACACGTTATTTGTGATACCAGCCCTTGGAGCCGCGCTATTTGGAAATCTCACATCCCCCTGGCTAGCTACTGTCGGTGGGGTACTCTTGGGGGTCTTTCAAACAGCTGCAGCTGGGCTAACACTTAAAACATGGTGGCCGGAATGGATACCCTCAGAGGGCCTCCGCCACGCAATTCCTCTTCTTATGATCATCATCTTCCAGTACACCCGTGGACAGAAGTTACCTGTCAGAGGCAGCCGTTTCGCTGAACCACAACCAACAGCATCGACGGGAAAGAACCTCCCGTGGCAAATCGCATTAATAGGAGCGGTTGTCCTATGGGTCTTAATAAGTGGATCGCCCTTAACGCAAGGAAAATTACTTACCAGTATCATCGCTGCGATATTGATGATGTCCTCAGTAATAATTATCGGATATCTGGGGCAACTCTCTTTGGCTAACCTTACATTCGCTGGAGTTGCCGGATACCTCTCAACCCGCCTAGCGGCATCAGGGGAAAGCTATGGGTTCAGCCCCTTTATTCTTGATGGCCCTGGGTTTCCGGCCCCTATAGCGATGCTTTTTGGAGTCGCCGTCGCCGTCATAGTAGGTCTTCTAATAGCGGTACCTGCGATCCGCATTCGGGGGTTACAGTTAGCGGTCGTTACGCTAGCCGGTGCAGTAGCAGCAAACGAACTCCTGATGGCCAATGAACCCCTTATGGGGAAAGGCGCAAGGTCTAATTTATCCGTGCCGCCTCCAAACTGGTTTGGAGTTGACGTTACTGTCGACCCATCGGTTAGTAGAGACCGAGGCACACTAATCATCTTTTGCAGTATTTGGCTCATACTAATTGTCTTAGCCGTTATCGGAATACGGAGAGGAACGATTGGAAGGAATTTTCTTGCTGTCCGCTCAAATGAGCGAGCAGCAGCAGCCTCCGGCGTAGATGTTTCCGGCATGAAACTATTAGGATTCGGCATTGGGTCTGCGATAGCAGGTATCGCAGGTGTTCTTACCGCCTATCAACACACAGTCCTGCAAATCACAAGTTGGGATGCCCTCGCCGGAATCACGAACGTTACGTTACTTTTCCTCGGAGGTGTCGCCCACTTGGGCGGAGCTTTACTCGGATCAGTCATCAGCCCTGGAGGGCTGCTATCTACGACCTCAAGCGAAGGCCAAATACTTAGAAACGCTGGCGCTGGCGCACTTATGATTGCGGTAGCTATTTTTAGACCTGATGGGTTAGTTTCTCTTCTAACAATAGTTAAGGAACGTTTTTCCATTGGATATAATTTCGCAAAGAAATCCTTGTCACATATAATTTCCACGTCGAGATAGGAAATACTTTCTAATGCCACAATTCGCAAATACCAAAATAGAGAATTCACCTAACGCTATTGCCCTGGCGGACCCNTACCACTCCTACACNTGGGTGGAAACAAACGAGATACTTAATCGATGCGCTAATAATATTCTCGAAAGCGACTTAGGNGAAAAGCGTAGAGTTGCAGTTTTCGCAGAAAACGCAGGCGAAACAGCATTCGCTCATCTTGGTGCNCTTCTCGGTGGGGCCTCTTCAGTTCCAGTCAACTTTCATCTCACGGCCGAAGAAGCCGCCTATATTCTGGAGGATTCTGAGGCGCAGATTCTGTTCGTGGGTCCANATACCCTTGAACGCGGATTAGAAGCTGCCCGGCAAGCAGGNGTTCAGAANGTGATTGGATGGAAATGCGACGCTAANTCGGACCTTGTCAATTGGACTGATTGGCTTCAAGAGGGNAGTTCGGAGAATCCNCCCGACGAAATTAAACCCCTNCCTAATCTTCTATACACCTCTGGCACAACAGGAAGACCAAAAGGAACAGAACTTCCTCCAACCATGTTCGCAGGTGGAAATTCAATGACCGAANACATCGAAGGCCTGAAATTAAGTGCTTTCGCTGAATACGGAACCCACCTGGTGGTAGGACCTATGTATCACACCGGACCTTTATCGGGGATGCGTCTTCTTACGCTTGGAATACCTTCTGTGATCTTAGGCCGTTTCGACGCCGAGGAAACATTGTCTGCAATAGATCAATTTAAGACTGAAACGGCAGTGATGGTTCCTACNCACTTCGTTCGCTTGTTAGCACTTCCTGATGAGATAAAGCAGAAATACGATGTGTCTTCCATGCGACTAGCTGCTCATACAGGTGCAAAATGTCCCGTTGATGTTATGCGGTCAATGATTGAATGGTGGGGCCCGATTTTTCGCGACGCTTATGGGGCTAGTGAAGTAGGAACCGTCTGTGCCATCACTAGTGAAGAATGGCTCAAACATGAAGGCTCTGTCGGGAGAACAATTCCTCCCTTTTCTGCCGTGGTGCTAGATGAAGATTTCAACGTTTTGCCAGCAAATACTGAAGGAAGACTGTTTTTTCGAGATGCTACAGGCAGAGGAATCATCTACCCTAATGACCCAGAAAAAACAGCTTCAGCAAATCCGGAGCCTGGACTCTTTACCCTTGGAGAAATCGGATACATCGATGATGACGGCTATGTCTTNATTACAGACAGGTTTAGTGACATGGTTGTTTCCGGCGGAGTCAATATTTATCCGGCAGAAGCCGAACAAATCCTGATCGAGCACCCTGATGTCGCAGATGTTGCCTGCATCGGGATACCTCACCCAGATTTGGGAGAAGAACTAAAGGCGCTCATTATTCCAACAAACCCAGAAACACCCTCTGATATGGGTGAGCTTTCCGATTGGCTACGGGAGAGACTCACTCACTACAAATGCCCTCGAAGTTACGAACTCGTCGGAACTTTACTGAGGAACACAATGGGAAAGATCAACAAAAGAAAATTGCGAGATGCCTACATCGATGGCACATTAGATTAAAGACCGGCTACCTGTTGGCCAATCCNATATCGATGAAAGCGAAATAGCGTGTCTACACAAAACGTCCTGATTGATAACCCTGGCGANATGGTTCGCCGCTTTACATTAAATCGGCCTGAAAAGCGCAATGCGCTGAACGACGGTATCCGCAAAGAACTTTTTGACGGGTTACGAGAGGGAGATCGCGACCGTTCAGTCTCAGTGATGATCGTCCGAGGCGCTGGTGAAGCCTTTTCAGCGGGATACGACCTNGCGCAGCCAAATAGGGACGTTGAAAGATCTATAGCGAAAACAGACGGATGGTGGTCGAGACATGTTGTTAATAACTGGTTTGAGATATGGGATATGTCAACGCCAGTTATCGCCCAAGTCCATGGGTGGTGTCTCGCTGGAGGATCTGAGCTTGCTAACGCCTGTGACCTTATCTACGTAGCGGAAGACGCAAAAATTGGATACCCGCCGGTTCGGCTTATGTCCCCGCCCGATATGCAGTGGCAAACCTGGATGATGGGACTTCGGAGAGGAATGGAAGCGCTTCTCACCGGAGATCATATGACCGGTATCGAAGCAGTGCAGTCGGGGATGGCAAATCGGGCTTTCCCAGAAAAAAAGTTGGATGCTGAGGTTCTGAAAATTGCGGAACGAATAACAAAAATTCCCCTTGATCTACTTGCCCTTAATAAAAGATCTGCTCATCGAGCAATGGAAGCAGCAGGAATACGCAATGGCATCAGGTCAACAGCAGATATTCAAGCACTTGGNTTTCATCAACCATCTTCCAAGGAATATATGGGAAAACTGGGGTCTCAAGACCTCAAAGAGAGCCTTAGCGAGCGCGATCGGACCTTTAACGACTACCGAGAGACCTAGCGNAAAGCGAATTTGACAAAATCATTACAATNAGNGCGAAGCCTTTGTTTCCTAGNNAAAAGTCGATTAGATTGCTAGTGCTCTATCGTTGTGGCGNTTGTCACATGGTAGAGTGCTAACCCTAACAAAACGTTAGGAAAAATAGGAGGGGGAGGACCCTTGAGAAATAGCAAACTATTGAAATTGCTTGCACTCATCTTCGCATTTTCTCTCATTGCAGCAGCTTGCGGTGACGATGACGATGATGGTGGAAGCAGTAGTAGCTCTGANAACAGNGCNCTCAGCGAAGAATCATCAGATGATGATGATGCATCTTCATCTGAAGCAGCTGAAGAAGAAGCTGAAGAAGAAGAAGAAGCTGAAGAAGAAGAAGCCGCTGAAGAAGAAGCTGAAGAAGAAGAAGCCGCTGGCGACTTCAGTGACGCAGTGAACGGTGATGGAGCCGAACTTCTCGAAAGTTTGATTGATAACCCACCTGGAGCAGCTGATGACAGCCTCGATCCAATCGTTATCACCATGTCAAACATCGAAGGAACCCCAGTAGGGTCATTCCCTGAAATTCGTGAAGGTGCCGCAGCAGCAGCTCAAGCATTCAACGATAGCTTAGGTGGAATGAACGGTCGGTCAATCGACTTCCAACCATGCGTGCATGGTCTGGATCCAGCCGAAGCCACCAACTGTGCAAACGATATTGCTGACGAAGCACCTACCTTGCATATCCAAGGTATTGACTTCTTCAACCCACTCCAGTGGCCAACACTTGTTGCCGCTGGCGTACCTGTCATGCAAACAGTTCCTATCTTCGTATCTGACTTCAACACCCCAGGTCTAATCTCGACCGAAGGTGGTTGTGTATCCGCATTCCCNACCGGTATGCAGTACATGGCTGAAGTTGTANAGGCTGATCCTGTGATCATTCTTTATGCAAACAGTGCCCCTGGTATTGAGTGCTACGAAGATACTGAAAAGCGACCAGCTCAACAGCTAGTTGANGAAGGTAAAATGACCTCATTCGTAGGTATTGAAGATGCTTCCGGTGACCCAACTGACAACGAAGCTGTAGTACAAAGAATCATGGANGCCGCTGCTTCAGGATCCAATCCTGGTGTGTTCTTCGGCCTCCAAGCTTCAGACTGTGCTGAGCTCGTAGCTGGTATGGTTGCTGCTGGATATGACGGTGTTATTGTTTCTTCCGCTTCATGTAAGGATGACTCTGTGCTATCACAANCATTCTCACATGGCATGATNATCNCAGGTGAGGAAGAAATCTACACGCCNAANGAAGGTATCGAACTTAGCGCTTANCAAACCAAGTACAACCCTTGGAGAGANGCNAACCAAGANGCCTATGGTCCTGACGCACCTAAGTCACAATTCATGAACGTTGCTCACGACGTAATGGTTACTGCAATCATTNCNATGATGCGCTTCGAAAATGGTGGCGGAGATGTTGATGACAACGCTGCACTTATTGAATNCNTNGCCGGCCAGGACAACTGGAACCGTGCNGGNCGTTCAAAGCCAATGGACTGTACAACAAACAGTTCCGAATTCGTATCAGTCTGTAAGAAGGACGCCGGATACTACATCTGGAATGGATACGANAACGGTGGATGGTCATATGGACCTCTAGGAACAGANNTCCTAGATGNCACTGATCTCCTTCTCCGTATGGCTGAAGGTGCAAACGCTCGACCTGCTGCAGGTTAAGNAAGAGGTANANGCAATAAAAATAATATTGCAAACTACGTAAAAGTAGCGGCGGCGCAACACTAGTTGCGCCGCCGTTACTCGTTTTCTAAGTCTGTCGTAGGCCTGATCATNGNTAAGNTCCNGNCCTNCAATTCACTANTTGGGAATCAAATAAAGAACAATCATGTCTCATGGACTTGTCTTTCTGAAAGACTTATTATATTTAGAGTTGCAAACGTTAGGCTTTTTCGTCTATAAATGCAAAGGTTGCGTGATACGTGAGGGGGCTCGCACAGCATGAACCAATTTCTCATAGCACTAATCGGAGGAGTAGGCACTGGGTCTCTCTATGCCATGTTGGGAACTGGGCTTGTTGTTGCGTTCCGTGGTTCGGGGGTTATAAACCTCGGACATGGTGCAGTTGCCGGATACGCCGCTTATGTCTTCAATGAACTTCGAACATCTGGAGATCTCTATCTCCCTTGGTTCGATATCATTCCTGAGTGGGGTTTTCTTCGAACACTTCGTATAAATAACATCCCGACCCGTATTCACGTGTTCGATTTCGAAATGTACATAGGGAAACCTCCCTTAATTCCAACTCTTCTTTTGTCCGTTGCGGTCTCGGTTCTGCTTGGGTTGATGATGCACTTCTTGGTTTTCCGCCCGCTGCGTAATGCTCCAATACTTGGAAAGGTTATTGGCTCGGTTGGTGTTCTGCTTTATCTTGACTCGGTTATTGCTGTGAACTTCGGTGGGCAGAACAGAAGCAGTTCAGGATTCTGGAAATTCCGACCTGATTCGGAGCCAGTAGTAAACTTCCTTGGGCTTGGAGGAACACTTCCTCGTGCCAACTTTTGGATGCTTGGCTGCGCCGTAGTCATGGGAGCATTCGTATTTTGCCTATACCGGTACACACGATTTGGAATTGCTACACGAGCAGCCGACGAAAACGAAAAAGGAGCCGCACTCCTCGGTTATTCGCCTCAGCTTATTGCTGGGGTCAACTGGGTGCTCTCATCTGTTCTCGCAGGCTTGGCAGGGATTGTATTCCTTCACAAAACTCAGCCTTCACTATACGCAACACTAGTCGTTGGTGCCCTCGGAGCAGCACTGTTCGGAAAATTGACGTCTATCCCATTGACCGTTATGGGCGGTGTCATTATCGGCATGATGTCCGGCGGCGGAGTTCAGCTTGCAAACAACAGCTGGTGGCCAAACTGGCTCGAAATTGAAGGCGTACGAACCTTCATGCCTCTCCTTGTGATCATCCTTGTCTTGTATTTCCAAGGCGACAAGCTACCTATTCGCGGAAGCATCAGCGTAGGTAGACAACCACATGCCCCTGCAAGCAACAATGTCACAATTGGGGCAATTTTCGCTGTTGGGTTTGCACTTATCCTTTCGAATGTCTTCGTCTCCAAGTGGGAGGCTGTGCTTACCACAAGTATCTTGGCTACGTTATTCATGTTCAGCCTCGTCGTAATCGTGGGCTACCTGGGACAGATCTCTCTCGCCCAGTTCAGCATTGCAGGATTTGCCGCGTTTATGATGATCCGTTTTGTCGGTGACGGTTCTCTGCAGAGGGATGCTGATTATTACGTGATAACCGGAGTAAATATGCCGACGATTTTGGGATTCGTGTGCGCTGTAGCAGCAGGAACACTTCTCGGCCTCCTTATCGGCCTACCCGCTTTGCGTATTCGCGGTGTGCAACTGGCTGTTGTCACAATGTCATCAGTTCTTGCGATTGAAGAGCTCTTAACGAAGAGCCGGTCACTGATGGGTGAAGGTGCTGCTTCAATCCAACCCACACCTTCAAACCCAACCTGGTTTGGACAATATATAGGTGGATTCAACAAAGAAACTTTCAGAACCGACTATTGGAAATACAGTCTATTCCTGGTAATCATGACAGCATTGGTTGGGGTAGCGGTTGTGAACCTCCGTCGTGGTAATACGGGAAGACGGTTCTTAGCTATTCGCGCAAATGAGCGAGCCGCTGCAGCTGCTGGTATTAATGTGAAGAACGCAAAGATGCTTGGCTTTGGTATTTCATCTGCTATCGCTTCTATCGCCGGCGTCATGCTTGCATATAAGATTCCGGCTGTCCAAGCTGAGAACTTTGCTATCTTCAGCGGTCTCGGTTTATTAGCATTCGTGTACCTTGGAGGAATCACAACAGGATACGGAGCCGTCGTCGGTGGCCTACTTGTTGCAGGTGGCATGTTACCGGAATTCTTAGGTGTGCATTTCGGCGATGTTGAACGTGGCATGATCAACGCTGTAGGGGCCGTAGGTCTNATNGTGAACGCCATCGTAACTGGCGGTGAGGGTGTAGCCCTCNTACAGTCTGACGCTCTAGGGAAAGGTCCGCTAGCACTTCTGCGCCGAAACCCAGATGANGACGACAACTCCGAAACTGATGAGGACAACGTAACTGAAGGAGCTTCGGTATGAGCAATATTCTTGAAACATCCGGATTAACTGTTACCTTTGGTGGGCTAAACGCGTGTGACAAGGTTGACCTGAAAGTCCCAGAAGGAAAATTTGTTGGGCTTATCGGACCTAATGGTGCTGGGAAGACTACTTTTATTGACGCAATAACTGGGTATGTCCCCACATCTGCAGGAAACGCTGTGTTCAATGGCGAAGATATCGGCGAATTAAAGCCTCATGAAAGAGCACAGCGAGGTCTTGTTAGGACATTTCAGTCATTAGAACTATTTGAGGACCTCTCAGTAAAAGACAATCTACTTGTCGCAGGTTACGACACACGCTGGTACAGCTTCCTTCTTGACATGATTTACATGCCAAGAAAGGATCAAAAAGTTGAGGAGCAGATCGAATGGGCCCTTGACATTATGGGTCTCAACGATGTTGCAGATGCAATGCCTAGCGATCTTAGCCACGGGCGTAGAAAGCTAGTAGGTGTCGCAAGGGCACTTGCCGCATCTCCTAAACTGATCTTGCTCGATGAGCCGGCAGCCGGCTTAGATACGGCTGAAAGCCAAATCCTTGGCGGCCACCTTAGAGAATTCCTTGACCATGATATGTCAGTCTTCTTAATCGACCATGACATGGGATTAGTTCTAAGTGTATGTGACTACATCTATGTTCTTGACTTCGGAAAAATTATTGCTGAAGGAACTCCTCAAGAGATCCGAGAAAGTGACACTGTGAAGAAAGCGTACCTTGGTGAAGAAGCTGGAGAGATTCAAGCCCAAGCTGGTGAACGCATGACCACTAGCCTCCAAGGCGACCAGGGAGGCCAAGATGGCTGATACCTCAGCAACCGTTGAAACTAAAGAAAGCAATTCCGGTAACTTGTTGGAAGTCTCGAACCTAGCGTCTGGGTATGGCGGCGTAGCCGTTATCCGTGATGTGAACTTGCATGTCGGGCCGGGTGAAGTTGTTGCCTTGCTAGGTCCGAATGGTGCTGGAAAAACTACAACTCTTTTAACGACATCTGGACTTCTCAAACCGCTAGAGGGAAGTATCGACGTGCTCGGGTCTCCTACTAATTTCGGAGCTCCGCACCGAACAGCAAGACGAGGACTGGCNCATGTTCCTGAGGANCGCTCTTTATTCTTCGGGTTAACNGTTCAGGANAATCTGCGCCTTGGGCTTCGCGGCAANCGGAGCGACCAGCAAGCTGGCTACGATGCTGCGCTTGAGCTTCTTCCTGCCCTTCGNCCCCTAATGAATCGCAGAGCTGGCCTNCTATCAGGCGGTGAACAGCAGATGCTTGCNATGGCTAGAGCTCTGGTCTCTAACCCAAAGATGCTCTTNGTAGATGAAATGAGTCTCGGCCTTGCCCCAATTATCGTGGAAAGATTGNTGCCCATCGTTCGAGATATNGCCGATGAAACTGGNGCAGGCGTTCTCATCGTGGAACANCACGTGCACCTTGCTCTTGAAGTAGCNGATCGAGGCTACGTCATGAGCCATGGNGAAATCGTCCTTGAAGGAACCGCATCTGACTTGATGGAACGCCAAGANTTGCTTGAAGCAAGCTATCTCGGTGGTGACATTGAGGAGNCACAATGACGCTTCAGCAGAGACTNCTTGCAAATGTGAAGAACCCTTGGGTNCTAGCTCACCTTATATTGGCTGGTNTNTATCTTGTTTTCGTTCTAGCCGGAGATTGGGCCAAGCGAACAGAAACTAAGTACGACGCTTTTGAGTTCTTAGGTGGAACTGGATTCGGTATTCTCGGTGTTGCTGTCGGTGTAGCCCTATGTTTGCTTGCTCTCATGAGATTTGCCGGCTACTCGAAAGTGTTGCCTGGCCTAGGGGTTGAACAGCTTACGCTGGCTTTAGGTGTCTTCGCTACCGTCAATATTTTTGCCTTTGTTTTCGGTTGGCTACCTGTTCTTCCTGTGAAGAAAGATCCTGCGGGAACAGGGTGGGCGCTTGTCGCCGCATACTGGCCTGCATCATTTATTCCGCAACTCGGTATTCTTACCNTTGCTCGGACGCGNCCAAATAAAGGANTNAAACCGCTNTCAGTCGTGGATAGAACAACTGTTTCGATCNTTGCTCTTNTAGCTGCTGTTGGTGTNATCGTCTTCCCATTTATGACTTGGATTAANATAGGGGCTCTCAAACTGTCAACATTCGATGGCCGAAACGAATGCGCNGAGCTAGGTGATGTNTGTATCGATACCTTGGGTAAGGGAGCTTCAGGNCCTCGACTTGGCTANNTGCTNCTNATNATNGGNGCTCGTNGTCGGTTTCGCTGCGCTAATGCGTTTGCGNCCTAAGGGCCTAGCTGAACCCGGTCCAAATATGCTTCTTTCTCACTGCCTGTTCGGCATGGGANTNACCGCATTCTTAGTTCCCTTGGCAATGATTATCACAACAACTCAAAATGAGAGACTCGAAGCTGGTACTGGCCTCTGGTTGAGTCTTGTGAGCGGTGCTCTAATGATTGCGGTAAGTATCTACGAGAACTACCGCAGAGGCGCCAAAGCAGCATAATCGGCAGTAACTTTTCTACTACCACGTGTCAATCATTGGACGGTTGCCCGACTTGGTAGATTCTTCTGCTCGAGCGGCCTTTAACCCTCTAACAATCCATCGACGAGAATCTGACGGATCAATTACGTCGTCGATCTCAAAGTGGTCAGCCATACTTATAGCCTTTCCAACTTCATACATGCGATCTACTAGAGCCTGATACGTAGTCTCTCTCTCTTCAGGGTCTTCAATAGCTTCGAGTTCTTTTCTGTAACCTAACTTAACGGCACCCTCAAGCCCCATACCTCCAAATTCACCAGTCGGCCAAGCGACAGTAAATAACGGAAACTTGAATCCTCCAGACGCCATGGCTTGCGCTCCCAAACCATAGGCTTTCCGAAGGACAATAGTGCAGGTTGGCGATGTAACTGATCTTGCGGTTACGAACATACGGCTCACGTGGCGAACTAAACCTGTCTTCTCAGCTTCCGGCCCAACCATGAANCCNGGAGTATCACATAGGTTTATGATCGGGAGGCNAAACGCATCACAGAGTTGCATAAAACGTGAAGCTTTATCTGCGGCGTCNCTNTCAATAGCNCCACCAAGATGAGAAGGATTGTTCGCTATGACGCCAACTGGAATACCTTCAATTCTTGCTAANGATGTAATGATGCCTAAACCAAATTCTTTCCGGATCTCTAAAACTGAGNCNGAATCAAATAGGGTGTCGATAATTTCTCGAACTTCGTAGGCTCGTACCCGATTTTCCGGAACTAAATGTCGTAACTTCCTCTGGTCCTGGCAATCCCATTCAGAAATGGTTCCTTGGAAGTAAGCGAGGTACTTCTTTGCTACAGCCACAGCTTCTTCTTCGTCTTTAACAAGAATGTCAACTACACCGTTTTGTGTTTGGACATCCATAGGGCCGATGTCTGCAGGTTGATATACGCCGAGCCCACCTCCTTCGATCATTGCTGGCCCACCCATCCCAATATTTGAATTCTCTGTTGCGATGATGACATCACAACAACCAAGAATCGCTGCATTGCCTGCGAAACAGTATCCAGAATTAATACCTACAAGAGGAACAACGCCAGAGAGGTCGGCCCAAAGGCCAAAAGCCAAGCAGTCTAGTCCAGCCACCTGCATCCCATCAGTGTCACCNGGGCGTCCNCCCCCACCTTCAGTAAAGAAGATNACTGGNAGTTNCCAGCGTTTTGCTATTTCAAAAAGTCGATCCTTTTTCCGATGATTTTGGCCTCCTTGCGTTCCAGCTAGGACAGTGTAGTCATATGACATGACGACGCACTGGGCTTTTTCTTCAGGGAAAGTATCTGCATTGACCTCNCCTATCCCTGCAATCATTCCATCTGCAGGNGTATTGAGAATGAGGTCTTCGACAGATCTTCTCTTTCTCTGNGGAGCAACAACAAGAGGTCCGTATTCGATGNAGGANTCANTATTTACAAGGTCAGCAATGTTCTCCCGGGCTGTTCTCTGTTCACGGCCCCGACGTTTNNCTACAGCGTCAGGCCGTCGANCNTCTAGGCCTATATCGTGACGTTCCTTAACTTCTGCAAGGTCATCACGNATACGGTCAAGATCTAANTCGGTTTCAGCTTCCTTACCAGTTTCTGCGATTTCNTTTGGNACNAGAGAGATNAGTTCCTGCCCCTCGAGGACAGTTTCACCAACTTCCACGAAGAGTTTTTCTANNGTTCCACTGATTGAGGTAGAGATTTCATGCTCCATTTTCATAGATTCNAGTATCGCTACTCGTTGNCCCTGNGCTACATCNTCTCCTATTTGAACATCAAGCAGAAGGACTGTTCCTTGCATCGGCGAGAATAACTGAGATGCCATNNATANTGGTANANCTACNNTGNNGGGGNTGTGGGCANCTGNTCAGTGTAGGTAGGTAGATCGAAGTANTCNCGCCANAAGGTAATTTCACCGTCTTNNATCTCAAANANNCCNGCGACTGGAACTTCCACCCANCCATGNGGCCATTTGAANCGATCTANNCGTTCATTGAGTACTAANCCTTCTGATGANGTTTGCCGNAGTGTGATCCATTCAATTTCNGANCANCGTTCCATAACTGGNNGNAGGTACTCGTGAATGACCTCTCTTCCAAAAACTTTTCCCATCGGGACNTTATCGTATTCNCAATNNTCNCTTANNAGAGNTGTAGCTGCATCNAGNTCTTTNGCNTTGATNNNTTCCATAAACNGNTCNACAATNNCTTCTGANGTNGTTTTCNTCTACCATGGNGCTTTNCCTTCCCACCTGTCCCAATGCAAAACCGTTTCGATAGGTGGACGTTTNGCGGNTTTAAAATCAGTTCCATGGGTATAGCCNCAGGTGATTAATGCACATTGGGTATAGCTTTCATAATCTATACCGAGAATTTCTGCTGCTTGCTNNTCAAACATGAGATGGATTGTTGTCCAGGCTGTACCAAGACCCCTTTCTCTTGCCGCAATCATGAAACTCCAAGCTCCGGGAAGTATNGANCCCATCATTGAAGTCACCGCCATAGATGGGAGCCCCTCGAGCCTTCCGGGAAGTAGCGGAATCATCATNACGGGGGCTTTTTCAAAGTTCTCTGCCAAGTATTGGGCAGAACTAGCGACTCTATCTTGCTGCGATAACCGTGACGGGTCTTCTCCTTTGTATGCTGTTTCTACATTTCCTTCCATTTGCACATACATCTCCCAACCTTGCCGATAGAGGTCNGCNAGAGCAGANCGNTGGGNTTGATCAGTTATTACCATCCATTGCCATGATTGGGAATTTGAGCCAGTTGGTGATTGGACTGCAGCCTCGAGGCATTCGCGGATGATCTCTGGTTCAACTGCTCTATCGAAGTCGAGTCGTTTTCTAACTGCTCTTGTTGTCGAAAGCGCTTCATCTACGGTTAGGTTTAATTTCATATTCTTACTCCTTTGCGTGTATTTGAGCTTTATTCCTCTTCTAGACGCTGTTGGTATTGGTATGCTCTGTGAGTTCGACCTCCTGCAACAAGGATATTTCTTCCCGTTATCCATCTAGAAGCGGAGCTGGAGAGAAAAACAACCGTATGGGCTATGTCGTCAGGGGTTCCTAG
The DNA here is from genome assembly GCA_002703045.1 of Acidimicrobiaceae bacterium. Lineage (GTDB taxonomy): Bacteria > Actinomycetota > Acidimicrobiia > Acidimicrobiales > UBA8592 > UBA8592. Next base: position 49 of record PAEG01000047.1, on the reverse strand, counting down.
GAACCCTAAAGGAATAGTTGCTGCAATTTCGTCTTGAGCGTCTGCAGCT
>PAEG01000046.1 GCA_002703045.1 Acidimicrobiaceae bacterium | reverse complement strand
ATCTAAAAGTCTTTCGTATTCCCCTGTAAACATTATGTCCCCTACCACTACTCAATGGGCTCCGCTGAGTCCGAAAAGTGATGATCCTCTATGGGAGATCCCTTTTCTCCCATTTGCCCCACTTTACCCCATATCTCTCCCTTTTCAACCATTTAGAGTAAAAAATAGGGAACTGAGTGCCTATGGAAAGGTGAATAATCGTGAAACGTTAGCGAACGAGAGCAAACGACCTCTCATTAATTGGAGGGATTCACTAAAGATTTTTAAGAGCGAACGAGAGATTGCATAAATCCATGTAAGACTTCATGCCTATCAAGCCGTACGCACGTTCCGGCTGCGAGGATTGCTGATTCCAAATCTTTAGTAGACGCATTGGTGAACAAGTTAACCCATTCCTCCGGCCTCCATCCCAAAGCTAGCGCACATTGAAACCTGACACCTTTCCTNGTTCGCCTCTGNGAGATACCCAGTATCTTCTTCCCGCCAATCAAAAGCTCTCCTGGGGCACGNCCNCCAAAGCAAACTAACTCTGCTAACGANTCTTTGGCAAAAGGCCTNTCGTGNATATGNGAATCGACCCCCAGCGAACCCAAAGCNTCCTTCCAGACTCCNCCCATCCANATTGATNCCNCCCNTATATCATCNTTCCAAAGGCGGTGNCCNCGAGGGANAAACAAATCANCCCANAATAAAGTCTGNGGATCTACNAAAACTGCTCCCCCNCCAGTCCTTCGTCTAGCTATCCCAACGTCTATCTTCTCGGCATATTCATAGTCTANGCANGCATCATCTTGCGAACTTCCCAAAACAAGACTTGAGTTTGTGGGTGCCATCACCCATAGTGCTGGCAAACTCCAATCCANATTNTCTAAAGAATGTAGAGCTTGAACGTCTCCAGTNTTNTGAGAAGNAATCCACCCTGGGACGCCATTNACTAACGNCGCCTCTTCCACTTTCACTTGCTNNACATCCTCCAGNCNCTACACCACTTAAAATATGTNACCAANTCNCTTTTGAAAAATTCTGCGGGNTCTTCATCGCCATATGCGGTAAGCAGCCGGAANTTAATNTACTTTNTGTTTGGAAGGGGAANNAAGGGAAACTNTTTATACCAGCCGTTCTTCCGAATACGCCACAGCTGCGTAATGGCAACCTTCCACAAGTGNGGTTTTCNAATAATTGCAACCGATCCGCTGACTAAGTAGATTTNTCATACAACCTCACACTAGCCAATTTAATTCATTAAACCGGCACAAAGTATCGAGCTCTCAAAAACAAGGGCAAGGAAGTGGCTAACTTTCAGGATCCTCCGGACGTAATCTCCTAAGGAAGGGATTCCGTTCGGCTGCATTTCGGAGCCCCCCTGACCCGACCCTCATCGATAGTTGGTTCATTCCGGCTTTGCCTAGTTTCCTCATATTCTGTTCAAAATAGAGTGCGGCGGCGAGCATGATAGCAAATCCTAGAAACGCCAGCCAAAAGCTAGTGGACAAAGTCAACACGATAACCGCTAGGCCAATGATAAAACCAAGCACAGACCACTTAATATTTCTGGCTGCATGAGTATAGACAGTGGTTGTAGCTACTTCATTCGCCAAGTCTGGGTCTGTTTCGTGTAATTGCTGCTCTATCTGGCTAAGAATTTTCTGTTCATCATCGGAAAGTGGCATATCTCCATCATCGCACAATCATCTGCTATCAACAACGCGAAACCAATTACTTCTTTAGTCATTAGAGGGGCCCCACTGCTGNGAACCTTTTTCTTTTGGCCGAATCCCCTTCTCTGTCAAGGTACTGGCTGCCCCTATTGACTGTGAACCAAACCTTTCGTGTATTTTATCAATAGCATCTTCAGCATCTCGCCATTCAGGCCTATCCTTTCCAATGTCATCAAAAGAAAGCTGTAAACCCAGATCACTTTTTGTCAGACTTTGCACTCCGACGCCCAATAGTCGAACGCCACTCGATAGGTCAATATCCCCTATAAGACTGACTGCATTCTTTCCTATAATTTTCCCACTGTCCGTGGGGTTTAGGAGGGTAACTGACCGAGTGAAAGTTGAGAAATCCTTCAGTCTTACTTTGAGGTTCACCGTCGCCCCTAAAAAACCTAGCCCGCGTAAGCGCTTACCTACAGCGTCAGCCATACGGAAAATTTCTGTATTGATTCTCTGTTCCGAGTAAAGATCCTCAGAGAACGTCTCCTCATGAGAAAGAGATTTAGCAGATTGGTGTGCTTCCACATTTCTCTCATCGACACCATGCGCTAGACGATGTAAGTGTGCGCCCAGAGTTTTCCCTAGGGCTTGAATTAAGCTATCACGTGGAAAACTTCGAAGCTGAAATACATTCGTCACCCCCATTTGATCCAAACGGGCAACTGTTACTGGACCTACACCCCAAAGCGAACGAACTGGGAGCGGGTCAAGAAATTCTTGGATTTCATTTTCATCGACAACTTTTACTCCTAGCCCAGGAATAGGCCCCTTAGGACCAGGACTCGGCTTCGCTTCCTCTGTAGCTAATTTAGCTAAAAATTTGTTTGGCGCTATCCCCACAGAACAACTAAGGCCCTGCTCATGATTAATGTCTCTTCTGATTGACTGAGCTATCTCAAAAGGTAAGCCATGCAACCGAATGCTGCCCCCTACATCTAGAAAAGCCTCATCTAAAGAAATTGGTTCAACCAAAGGTGTATAACGTTCGAAAATTTCCATAACCTTTGAGCTAATACTTGCATAGTAGGAATGATCGCCCTGAAGAAAGATAGCTCGTGGACAGAGACGCCGAGCTTGGTATGTCGACATAGCGGAAAATATTCCAAATGAGCGAGCCTCATACGAAGCAGCTGCCACAACCCCTCGGCTTCCAGCTCCTCCAACAACTACAGGTTGGCCGCGCAGCTCAGGCCTCCTAACTAGCTCAGCGGAAACAAAGAAAGCATCCATATCAACATGCAAAATATGTGAAGTCATTTTCTACGCTCTTGGTCCTGTTCTTACTCTAATTCAAGCAGCACCTGGAACGTTTTGCTGGCATTAGATCTTAAATGAACCGATACGATAAGAGCAATGCAGGAAAACAACGAAAATGAGGAATCCAGCGAGAAGGGCGTTGCCAAGTTCCAAGAGAACTCTCTGGAACTCCCCAAGGCAGATCATTTGTTTACAGCTCCACCACGTCGTATCCAAGTGTTTTCTTTCGTTGCAATTTTGATCGGTGGTCTATGTGGAGGACTTATAGGTTATGCATTCACAGACCTTCAGTGCTCTGAAGGATGTTCAAACCTGTCGGGAATTAGTGCGATTATCGGAGCACTAGTCGGGGCAGGAGGCGTCGGAATTGTTTCAATTCTNGTTCTTCGCGCAGTGACGGAATGGAGAACTAAAAATAATAAAGGCGCAAAGTAACCCCATGCCTTCAGAGTCAGAAATTAATATCGATTTTATTGAATTGCGAAATATNGCTAATGACGCTGCCAAACAAGCCAGTGAATACATCCTTCAGGAGAATGGAAATAAAGCGCTTCAGGATATTAAGTCAAGCTCCTCAGACTACGTTACTGAANCCGATAAGCAGGCTGAAGCCCTTATTGTGAGCATAGTCAAGGACGCACGCCCGCAAGATGGGTTCTTGGGAGAGGAAGGAACATCAAAGAAAGGCCAATCAAATGTTCAATGGGTTATCGACCCTATCGATGGAACAACAAATTTTATTTATGGTCATTCAGGGTACGGCCCATCTATTGCAGCAAAAGTAGGAGATGAAGTTGTAGCTGGAGCTGTTGCCGATTCGAGTCGTGGAGAAGTGTTTGATGCTGCTAAGGGGCACGGGGCGAGATGCAACGGAGAGGGAATCACTCTAGAAAAATCGACCACATTAGCAACAGCGCTTGTAGCTACAGGGTTTAGTTATAAAGATGCAGATCGAATCACTCAAGCCGAAATACTTTTAAGCATTATCCCCCATATAGCCGATATACGAAGGATGGGAAGTGCTGCAATCGATCTATGCTCTGTGGCCAAAGGTAGAGTCGATGCTTTTTTTGAAACTGGACTAAACGAATGGGACTTCGCTGCTGGCATGCTAATAGCCTCTGAAGCTGGAGCCACCACAGTTCTACTGAGCGATTTTGCTGGCAAAAATTTGACCCTTGCTGTTAATCCTTCGATTGAGGAGCAATTTAAGGCTCTCCTCTATTCAGCTGCGCTAGATATTAATTCGTAGATATTTAATGCTCTACTTTTAACCCGACGCAGCCTTTGCCTCTATTATGTTGGAATGAGCACCAAGGTACTTGTGGTCGAGGATGACGAACGAATCAGAACTGCTGTTCGACTTGCCTTGGAGAATGAAGGGTGGGAGGTTGTAGAAGCACGAAGTGGTGAGGAAGCCCTGCAGGTCTTTCCAGAAGCTGATGCTGACATCGTCCTTATAGATATCATGCTTCCGGGAATAGATGGCTTCGAAGTTTGCCGGACTGTTCGAAGACAAAGTGACATTCCCGTAGTTATGGTTACAGCCAGAGATGACACGCACGATGTGGTTGCTGGTTTAGAAGCTGGCGCCGATGACTACCTNACAAAACCTTTCGCNCCTAAAGAGCTAAGTGCAAGNATACGNGCCCTCCTNCGAAGAGTCCGNATTCCAACCACAGAGCTAAGCAANCTTGAGTTNGGCGACCTTAAGATACTTCCTGACCAAGGGCANGTAATCGTCGGNGATAAAGCAACACACCTAACACGAACAGAATTTCAGNTACTTATAGAATTAGCATCAGCGCCTGGGCGAGTGTTCAGCAGGGANGAGTTACTTGAGCGAGTNTGGGGNCCGAGGCTATTTCGGAGATGGAAGACTTGTGGACGTCCATATTCGCCGACTTCGAAAAAAAATAGAGCCAGAAGATGCAAAACCGCGTTATGTAATCACAGTCAGAGGTTTTGGCTACAAACTTCAAGGATAACCATCAATGGCCATTCAATTTAGGCGCGGCGTTCGTCTCAGGGCGAGAGTTACTTTGGCATTTGGGCTTGGAGCCTTGGTTCTAACGACAGTGCTTTCAATTGTTACTTATTTACTTGTCCGAGACAACTTACTAGAAACGCGAGAACAGAGTGCTCAAAGTGTCGCCACGGTAAACGCGAACCAAGCCCAAAGAAGAATAATAGAAGAAACTGATACAGGAACGGCCCGCGACCTTCTTTCTAATCTTCGAGGAGTTAGAGCTGAATCCACTCCAGCCATACGACTTGACAACAACTGGATTTCCGCTGATCCAGTTCTATTCGAAGCTCCCGGAAATATCGACACTGAACTATTGAACCTCGTTAATGCTTCTGAATCTTCTGGAGCAAAAATGAAATATCGACTAGGTAACGGAACTCCCGTCCTTGTAATAGGGTTTCCCCTAACTGCACGAGACGCTTTATATTTCGAGGCAACCCCACTTGACGATATTGAAGATACCTTGAATGCGCTCTCCCAGATCCTAATAGTAACGAGCGCAGGAATTTGTCTTCTCGGAATAGCTATTGGTGCTTTCGCTTCTCGAAGGCTGCTACTTCCAGTCGAAAAAGTTGGTCAAGCTGCCAGAGCTATCGCTACAGGTGATTTAACGGCCCGGTTAGAAGTTGGACGAGATCGCGACCTCGAACAGCTAACTGACTCCTTCAACCAAATGGCTTCTAATCTCGAAGAACGTATACAAGCAGACGCCAAATTTGCAAGCAACGTTTCGCATGAATTGCGCTCCCCACTTACAACGATTATGGCCTCTCTAGAAGTATTGAACGCAGATAAAAATACTTTCAATAAAGCATCGTCAGTTGCACTTGATCTTCTCACTGAAGACCTTGAGCGTTTTCGTCAATTAGTAGAAGACCTCCTTGAAATCTCGCGATACGAAGTTAATGCAAATGCGTTGGATCTTGAAAGGTTTTTACTGAAAGAATTCCTTAGGGCAATTGCGATCCAATCAGGGCACGAACTTCTCCAAGTGGAATTCCTTAATTGCGCCGATCAGACGGTAATCGAAGCAGACAAAAGGCGACTAGCGCGGGTAATGAACAACCTCCTAGAAAATGCAACTAATTACGCTGGAGGTGCGACAAGATTAACGGTGACGCAGCATAATAGCGATATCGAAATCTCAATCGAGGACAACGGGCCTGGTATTCCTGAAGAAGAACGTAACACAATCTTTGAAAGGTTCGCCCGAGGAGCAGAAGGAGGGCGACGAGGAAAAGGAACGGGAACTGGCCTAGGCCTCTCACTTGTTGCAGAACACCTTAAACTTCACGGAGGGAAGGTAAACGTTCGTGGTCACGAGAATGAAGAAAGTGGCTCAATTTTTACAATCACTCTCCCAAAGGTAATCAAATGAAAAAAATCTTTACCTACTTACCCTTAGCTGTCTTGGTTTTCTCAGGATGCGGAATCCCCCAAGACTCTTCGCCCGTTTCCATACAGTCAACTCTTCCAGAGAACACGACACCGCAAACAGACGCTCAGGTGAGTGAAGACTCTCGGACCTTTACGATATATCTACTTGACGCTGACAGCCGGTTAGTCCCAGTCACGCGCGAACTATCCGGATCAGAACTTAGAATCACAGATCTCATTAACGAGCTAATAGCGAACCCTACTGAAGCCGAGTCGAGCATGGCCCTAAGCACAGCGGTTCCAGTAGGACTGTCGTTAGATGGAGTAAGCGTAGATGGAGTGGTTGCAACAATTAATTTCGAGCCCGGAGGGTTAGAAATAGTTGAAGGAGAACAACTCACGGAGGCGCTTGCTCAAATTGTCTGGAGCGTCACCGAATCAGGTGACGTAACAAGTTTGATTATTTCCATAAATAGTGAAGTAAAAACTTGGCCGACGCCAGATGAAGGTGACCAGAATTTACTAACGAGAAGTCAGTTCATTAGCTACGCTCCCCAAGTATCAGTTGTCGGATAGCAATAAACACAGGACAGGAGAAACATTGACGATCATTCTCGCAATTGATGCTGGCACTACCGGTGTTCGGACACTAGCTGTTAATGGCCGTGGAGATATTGTCTCCTCTTCCTATAAGGAGTTCAAACAATATTTCCCTAACCCTGGGTGGGTTGAACATGACCCAGAAGAAATATGGGGCGCCGTTCAGGCCACTATGTCTGATGTTGTTTCAAGTATTTCAGCTCCAATAACTGCAATAGGTATCACCAATCAACGCGAGACTGCCGTGGTTTGGGACCGAGAAACCTCGCTCCCTCTTCATCGGGCGATTGTTTGGCAAGATAGACGCACAACCTCTCGGTGCGCAGAACTCGAAGAAAAAGGACTTGCCTCGACCATACGAGGATCGACAGGACTAATAATCGACCCTTACTTTTCAGCGACCAAATTTGAATGGATCTCGAAAAATTTACCAGCAAGGAATAACACTGTTTTTGGCACTATTGATAGTTGGCTTGTATGGAAACTAACGGATGGGAAAGTTCACGCCACTGATACCTCAAACGCTTCACGCACAATGCTTTTTAATATTAATAGTCTGAGGTGGGACAGCGAACTTCTTGACTTATTTGGTATAAACGAGTCGTGTTTACCTGAGGTCAGAGCATCGAATGGCGATTTCGGGGAAACAGGAAATGAAGCATCCTGCGGTAAAGGAATCCCGATTAGAGGAATAGCAGGCGATCAACAATCCTCCCTATTTGGTCACGCTGCATTTTCTAAAGGAGACGCCAAAAATACATATGGAACTGGTTCTTTCATTCTGATGAATGTCGGAGCAGAATTACCTAATCCAGTTGATGGCCTTCTGTCTACGGTCGCTTGG
>PAEG01000045.1 GCA_002703045.1 Acidimicrobiaceae bacterium | reverse complement strand
GAATATCCCGCTATTAAGCTATGGCTGCAGAATAGTTTGGCGATTTTCCCCATGACCCAACACTTAATTGGCAAATCTTTAATCGAAATCGATGGTGATTCTGCAACATGTCGGACAATATTTTCTAATCCGATGGGGGTTCCTATTAATCAAGAAGGAATCTATGACCCTGCTGGTGAACAACTTCACATATTTACAGTTGGGGGATGGTATAACGACACGTGTGTCCGAACAGAATCGGGTTGGAAAATTAGCGAAAAAGTCGAAGAACAAGCTTATATGGAAGGTTCATTTCCTCCATTCGAATAGGAAACGCAAAGACCTCTAGCCGTTTTGAGATAACCATTCGTACATAGCTATACCACTAGCCACCCCGGCATTGATCGACCTTGTAGACCCATATTGGGTTATCGCTAATATCATTTGACATTCACTAATCATCTCAGCACTTAGACCTGGACCCTCTTGACCAAAAACCAGAACACAATCTTCTGGAAGTTCCGCGGTTTCGATAGGAACTGAATTTTTAATATTATCGACCCCNAGTACCACTATGCTCTCAGCTTTAGCCCATAAGGCAAATTCCTCTACTGTCTTGTGGTGTTGAACATGTTGGTATCTATCTGTAACCATCGCTCCTCGCCTATTCCAACGACGTTTACCAACAATGTGAACAGCTTTTGCCATGAAAGCATTCGCGTTTCGAACGACGGTACCTATATTAAAATCATGCTCCCAATTTTCTATTGCTACATGGAATGGATGACGGACAGCATCAAGGTCCTCAATTATTGCTTCCCGTGTCCAATATCTATACCGATCAACAACATTTCTACTATCTCCATTTAAGAGAAGTTCGGGGTCTAGTCGAGAGTCATCAGGCCATGGTTTTGGATGGGGGCCTACAGGCATCGAAAATCCTTATCGAACAGATTTAAATCTACATACGAATAGCTATTTGCCATGTTCTTAGCTTTCAGGAAAGATTTCTCCTACTCCCCTAACGGTAGCACTCCGAACGCCATAACTACGTAATGGAGAGTTGCTGCCGCTACAACCATAAGATGCCAAATTTCGTGGTACCCAAAAGTCGAAGGCCAAGGATCTGGTTTTCGCAGTCCTACGATAAAAGCACCGAAGGTATAGAGAAGTCCGCCTACTCCCAGCAGTATCATCCAAGAGATATCTAGGGTGTCCCACAGTTGGGGTAATGCTAGAACTGATACCCATCCCAGAGTAAGAAACAATGCATTCATTAATCCATACGGAGGTTCAAAAGGTAAAAAGCGTAACAAGCACCCAACACCAACTCCGGCCCAAGCAGATATCAGAAGGGTCAATTGAAGCCATCCATCCACAACAAGCATTCCGATGGGTGTATACCCTCCAGCGATACAAAAATAGATTCCGACATGGTCTAACCTTCGGAATCTCAACCATTGCCTATCATTAAAATCAGTCCTATGAAATATGGCACTTATGCCCAACATCGCAGAAACACCAAAGGAAAATGCAAACGCAGCGAAGGCGGTTCTAGCTGATGGCGCCGTGCAAATAAGCACAATTGCCATCGGAATAGAAAGAAAAAAACACCAAGTATGAAGAACTCCACGGAATCGTGGACGTTCTACAGCTCGTTGGCGAACCACCAACAGCGAATTTGGAATTTCATTGTCCATTCAAGTTCTCCTGAAGTGAAGAGATATACCCGTTTATCTCTTCAGCGCATGCATCAAAAATACCCTGATCGCCGCCAGCTGGGTCTTGTACTTCTTCCCAGGGTTCTATCATGACATCATCCAATTGCAATGCGGAGACCCTATGGCAAAAATCTGCTTGTGAAGCCTTGAGAAACTTTGCGATGCGAGGGAGAGTGCCTGTAATGGAGCTCACTTCAGGGTGCTTACGTCGAATGTATTGCACATGCTCCGCCTCGAATACAATTATCAGGTCAGCCCAATGGCAATCTTCGCTTTCTAATTGCTGGCTTCGGTGATGGGGGTCCGAAAGATTCATCTTATCGAGCGCTTCTCTGGTCCTCTGGCTCATTGGNAATCCNGNAATAGAAAAAGTCCCTGCGCCTCTAATTTCCATTGTCGAAGTCATATCTCGCATCATGGTAACCGCCATCACCGAACGTGCAGCATTACCTGTGCATACGAACAATAGNTTTGCCATCTCTACAGTTCGTCTTCTTGCTCTAACCGAAGAAAGAGCGCTTCGGCTTCTGAGCATAAGCGCTGTCCATCGTGACAACTAGCCTTTACGTTGATTCTCCTGCCACTATTTTGGGTAACCCATCCTCGAAATATCAGTTTCTTATTTGTAGGAGTAAATGACCTGTATCTGATAGTTAATTTACCTGTATAACCTGTTTTCCCTTCGGCTAAGCTTTGAACAGCCCCAAATAGTTCGTCATAGAGTCCGGCTATGTATCCTCCATGAACTGACTTCGGCGCCCCTTCATATAGCGAAGACAGGGTTGTTTCAAACATGTAGCCTGACTGACCATCTGGCCCAGAGTGCAAATCCCAGTTCACCGGCGGTGAGAACGGGTGTAACTCTCCTTGGAACAATGATCTACTTCGGTAACTTTTCGAAGTTTGTTTTCTAGAGCCCGGTGGTTTCTCGGACCAGTGAGGAATAGATTTTCCTTGTAATTTCTCACTGGCTGTCTCGACTAACAGCTTGGCTGCTAGTAGTTGTTCTGAGCCTAGTTCTACCTCTCTTGTTATTTGTGCCAGGTCATGTATCGCATCCCGCAATTCGCTTGCAGCAGATAGAACATCTTCTTCCATACATCCTCCGTAAGGTAGAGAACTCTTGGTAGCTCCAAATGAGCTTGTACCCACCCATAGGATTGTATGGGATCTTATTGATAAGGTCAGCTTTAAAGACCTAAACAGTCAGCGATTCTTTCTCGTTGCCTATAGATGTCTCCCCACGAGGAAGACAGAGTTAGTCCTCTTTTCAACCATATTTGCAAGTCATACTCCAGAGTATATGCNATAGCCCCGTGACACTGAAGAGAAGTTTCACAGGCTAAATCAACAGCTTTTGACGCAAGTAACTTTGCCATGTGGGCCGCAAGTTCTATTTCAGTATCGTCCTTATCAAGAGACCAGGCTGCCCTGTACACCATAGGTCGAGCGAATTCTATNGCCTTCCCTGTGTCAGCTAGGTGATGCTTTATCGCCTGGTTAGCTCCAACTGGTTTCCCAAATTGTTTGCGTTCTTGTACATACTGGACAGTCATATCCAACAACTGCTGTGCTACTCCTACACATTGTGCAGCAGTGGCGACTTCAGCTCTTAACTTTGTATTTTCAATTAGCGACCGAACCTTATCAGAATCGCCTTCAATGACTGTGTTAGCGCTTGTATTCCAATTCACAGAAAAGAGTCTGCGGGAAGGNTCGACGGATGTCTGTCGATTAAGGTCGACAGACTCTTTGTCTACTAGGTGCAAAAGNCTNTCACGAAATAAGAGGAGGTAGTCAGCCGAGTCAGCTCCGACAACATATTGGCCCTCAAGGGCGACCGAAAGGCGTTGTTCCCCGTTAATGGCAGATTCGAGGATACTCGTATACTGATTTTCGTTATTACATTGCTGCATCAACGGAATAGATAGAACGGCGTGTTCCATAACTGGTTCAGGACAAGCGGCACGGCCCAATTCTTCCATAATCAAGACAAAGTCCTGATCTAACATTTCTAAACCACCTAGGGCTTCGGAAGCTGCCATTCCTAGAACCCCCATAGACGAGAATGAGCTCCATAGTTCAGGCATGGTAGCGGAATCAGACTCAGCAAAGTCATTAATCGCCTCAGGGGAGCAGTCCTTCTTTAACATCTCTCGGGTCGCCTCAGCAAAAAGCAGCTGATCATCTTCGAAGGAAAATTTCATTCAAGCCCCCTCATAAGCGTTAACCTTCTGAGACTAAATAACAGCATGGTCACTTCCTTGGCAGCCCGAGCACACGTTCTGCAACAATATTTCTCTGAATCTCATTTGTGCCCGCATAAATCGGCCCGGCAAGCGCGAACAAGTATCCCGACATCCAACTTCCGCTATCTTCTGCATCTGGCGCACCCTCAACAAGTTCTCCTTGTTCAGAGAGCATGCGAAGAGCTGAGGCATGAATCTCAATATCAAGTTCTGACCAGAAAAGCTTCATATAACTGGCTTCAGCTCCTAACGTTCCACCTTCCATCAGCATTGTTGCCTTTTGAAACACCTGATACCGGTACGCCTGCGCATTAACATAGGCATCGACTACCTGATCGCGGATAGCAGACGGAAGAAGTGGATTTCGTTCTATTGCTTTCTTATATAACTGAACTAATCGATGAGCCGCTGCTAAAAACCTTCCGGGTGCTCGTAAATTTAAACCGCGCTCACTGCTCGCCGTCGCCATAGCTACGCTCCAACCGGCTCCCTCATCTCCAAGTAAGTTCTCAGCGTGAACCCTACAATCATCAAAGAAAATTTCAGCGAACGCAGGTTCCCCGTCAAGGCGAGAGACGGGCCTTCTAATCAAACCAGGAGAATCTCCAGGTACTAAAAGATAGCTCAACCCTGCGTGACGTTCACTAGCAGGATCCGTCCGAACGATACAGAAAATCCAATCAGCCCACGCCCCTCTTGAGCACCATGTTTTCTGGCCATTGACGACATAGTGATCTCCATCACGTACGGCAACCGTTTTTAAACTAGCTAGATCACTACCGGAATCTGGCTCTGACCAACCTTGAGCCCAAATCTCATCGCCGTTTGCCATTTTTGGGAGAAATCGATCTTTCTGTTCTTCTGTCCCCCAACTAAAAAGGGTGGGGCCAAGGAGACTTATGCCGTTTGTATTCACTCTGCCTGGCGCTCCGGAGAGATAATATTCCTCTTCATACAAAAGCCATTCAATTAGGGAACAGTCGCGCCCACCATATTTTTTGGGCCAATTCGGAACTGACCAACCTGCTTCAAATAACGTTCGTTCCCATGTCCTATGTTGTTCAAATCCCAGCTGGGTATCCATAGGCGCCCATCGGTCATCAGGCTTATTCTCATTAATCCAGTTTCGGATCTCATCACGAAAAGCTGTCTCTTTTGAGTCGAAAAATAAGTCCATAACTTCCCAACTAGCTAGGGTTTTGTTGATTTAATTCGCTTAGGATGTCAGATGCCTCAGCGATGATGCCTCGGATGATCATTTCAACTGGCGGCGCCGAATNTATTACNCCCAAACCAACTCCGGTTGGCATAATCCCTATCTCATGGTTGCCTTCAACCATTGTTGCCTTTGTGAGCATGGGAGCATTAGCCGCAAGCATGAGTTGAGACCACGTGAGGTCCTGATTTTTCTTCATTGAGATTGCCTCGCTAATTAAATCGGGGAATGTTGTTTGCGTTAGACGCCGAAACTTGAGCGCATTAATCATCGCCCGAGGGAACCGAAGTAATTTTGCTGATTCTAGACCCCGAACCATCGTGGTATTAATAACTCGCTGCGGAACACCATCAATTGCTCGAGTGCGGACCGTATCCGTGACTGCCGATTCAAAGTATGCTTTCTTTACGCTTTGTGGTACCCCGCTTTCTTCGGAAAGTAGGAACCGAGTACCCATAGCTATACCCTCAGCCCCCCAGGCGAGTGAGGCGACTAGCCCCTTTCCATCTGTAATTCCCCCTGCAGCTAGTACAGGAATATCGACAGCTGCCGTCACTTGAGGTACTAGAACCGCTGTAGGAACCTCTCCAGTATGTCCACCCCCTTCACTTCCTTGAGCGATCACCGCATCAACTCCCCACTCTGCGACCTTTTCAGCGTGTCTTCGNGCNGCGATNGTTGGNATCGTTACGACTCCACTATCTTTNAGNTTCTTTACCATGTCCGGCTTGGGGGCTTGTGCAAAAGATACGACCTTAACTCCGGACTTAATGCTCCAATCCAACCGNTCTTCAATGTCAGGAGCATCTGTTCTAACATTAATTCCAAACGGCTTATCAGTTGCCTCTTGGATTTCCACAACAGACTCTTTCATCTCATCGAAAGTCTGAGTTGCAGTTGCGAGGAAACCAATCCCTCCAGCTGCACTAGTTGCAGCAGTTAACCTAGCTGTCGAAACCCATCCCATCCCAGTTTGGACAATAGGATACTCAATCTTAAAAAGATCACAGATACGAGTATGCAATCTTGGATGACTAGCGCTCATTCAGGCACCTCTTACCTCTTGATACCTCATCCCCGTAGGGTCAATAATGTCTATGATGCGAAGTTCTTCTTCATCAGGTACACGCGTCTGTCCTACATTTGCTGGTATAACTAGCTCAAAAGACGTACTTTCTATGACCTCACTTACCTCGACTCCCGGATGAATAGATCGAATTCGCATTCGATTTTCTGGCGTCTCAAAATCNAACACGCCGAGGTTCGAGACTACCCGATGAACATCGTGAAATCGATTTTCAGGCCCCCCAAGAGCTCGCATTCGGTCATAACCAGGNCCAGAAACGATATCAACTTCGGAGACAAANCTCCTTTGAGAGTGATTAGGCACCCAATAGCTNGTCCGGTGGTTAATTAAATTTCCGGGAGATCCNCNTAAACCCAATAGTTGCNCTTTTGGTTTTTTGTAATCACCTATNGCCGCAATATTTTGATTTCCGTATTGATCAATCTGGGTAGCTCCCATCATCACGTGCCTTCTCCCCGACCAAACAATGTCAAAAATAGTTCTATAAGGTACGTAGGCTTCAACTGTTCGTTCAGCAGAGGAATCATTAAGGGGCAAAGGATTCGTTGCTAAAACCGAAATAGCATCAGTCATAACAACATCGGGTGAAAACGTTGCCTTCGCTAAACGCCCTCCAATAATTGGACTAATTCCTATCGGATTACACAGAATGTCTGCCTCATCTCTGAAACAGTCNGCAATCGCTGCNACGCAGATATCAGCNCGCTTCATGACCCCTGCTCCCAACTGTCNACAGCGGCCAAATACTCTTCGTGTGAACCAGCTTGAAGATACTTCTCATTGAACACNNCCCACAACNCNTTATCCGATGCGGTTGCGCCATACATNTTTTGGAAGGCTTCATCTCTACTGTAGTCAGGTAGGCATTCTGTAAAATGAGCTCCCATAGGAGCTTCAATTACGCCATCTACAAAGATTCGGGGAATCTTTAAGGTATGTACGCTCCCCTCGTTTAAAAAATTTTCAGTAGGAATAACTTGCTCGCAACTCATGAATGTTCGCTTCGCCGCCATCGCAAATAGGTCGTCAAAATATAGGTCTGGGCCAAGAAACTGTCCATTACCTCCCGCATCAGCTCTATTCATGTGAATAATCGAAAGATCTATATCAAATGCAGGGATAGCTACCAGAGTCTCTCCTTCTCCTCCATCCGGTCCCGCATACGGTGAAACGATAGTTCGGAGCTCTGGATTCATAGCTAACATATCGGATCCGAGGCCTGCCCTCGTGGGGTAAAACGGAACTCTATGTGATGCAGCTAGAAGCCCAAGATAGAAAGCCCCCTCATCAAATTCGACAGCCTCAATTGCTCCAGTTTGGCGAGCAACACGAAAATGGGGCTCTAAAGGTATCGAGTCGAGAGAAACAAAGCCATACACTGCTTTNTTCAATTGTCCGGTTGCAGNTAGAATTCCGATTTCGGGCCCGCCGTAACTAACTAGAGTTAAATCGGTTACACCTGATCGAATTATCGCTCGAACGAGCGACATCGGTTTCCGGCGTGACCCCCAACCGCCAACACCAATAGTCATACCATTTTCCAACTCAGCTATGAACTCCTCTTCAGTTATGACCTTGTCAGCCATTGGTTCTCCCATGATCGCGGAAAGTCTATATTTCCCAGATAACTAAAAAGGTTATCTCAATTCTTCCCTCGATCTGCCACAATAAGGAAAGCAACATTTTTAATACTTTGATCAACTAGGAGGCCATATGGCAAATCCTGATAGTGGTATTGCAGATAAGGTCGTCATTGTTACAGGTGGGACCAAAGGAATAGGGAAACAAATTGCTCAAAGTTTCCTCAAAGAAAAAGCCAAAGTAATCATCTGTGCTCGAAACCAACCTCAGGAAACCATTCANGATGGAGAGAGNATCGCTGACTACTTCCAGTGCGATGTTAGAGAAAGCACTCAAATCATGGCGATGATCGATTACTGCATAGCTACCTATGGCCGTTTAGATATATTGGTAAATAACGCAGGTGGAGCACCTCCAGCAGACTCGAGCTTAGCCTCAGAACGCTTTACAAAAAGTATCATTGATCTAAATCTGGTAGCTCCTTTGATTTTCGCACAAATGGCAAAGAAAGCAATGATTGACAATGGNGACGGNGGATTGATAATNAACATCTCAAGTNTCAGTGGAATGCGGGCGAACCCCATGGGAGTGGCTTATGGCGCTGCNAAAGCCGGCCTACTTAATGCCACGGAGACGNTAGCNCTAGAATGGGGNCCAAAAATTCGAGTTGTCTCAGTGACTGCAGGATTAATTCTCACAGAGGACAGCCGAGCTTTTTATGGAGATGATGAAAGTGTTTCTGAAATAGAAAAAACCATCCCAATGAGACGTTTGGGAGACCCAGAAGATGTCGCTAATGCATGCCTATTCGTAGCCTCAGAAGCGTCTAATTGGATATCAGGATCAAATCTTGTTATCCATGGTGGAGGAGAAAATCCTTCCTACCTATCTGCTACGACCGCATTTGAAAGCAATCAACCGTGACGATCCCATATGTTACTGACATTGACCCAAAATATGGAAAGGTCGTAGAAGTATCTCCATCGGTTCGACGTGTCATCGCCAACAATCCTGGAAAGTTCACATTTACCGGAACTGGAACCTACATCATTGGAAGAGGCCAAGTCGCCGTTATCGACCCAGGCCCTGAGAACGATGACCACGTAGCTGCCATACTCGCAGGTTTACCAGGAGAGGAAATATCGCACATTGTAGTTACTCATACGCATAAGGATCATTCTCCAGCAAGCCGAGCACTGCAGACTGCAACTGGGGCTCCTATCTATGGGTATGGCCGCCACCCTGTGTTGCCAGAGGAAGAAGTTTTACGATCAAAACCGACCACTTGGGACATACTATTTCCTACTCCCGAAGAGTTGGAAGAACTCAAAAAAAGTATGGCATTCCCAAGCGATGATGAGAATGAACACGAACAAGATGAACCTGGCGATATGGCCTTCAATCCAGATGTAGAAATTGGACATGGCGATCTTATCAAAGGAGGAACCTGGACTCTTGAAGCTGTTCACACTCCTGGACATATTTCGAATCACCTGTGTTTTGGATTTAAAGAAGAGAAAAGTCTGTTCTCTGGCGATCATGTTATGGGCTGGAGCACTTCAGTTATCCCATCTCCAGAAGGAGCAATGGGAGAATACATGGACAGTCTCTATCTTCTTCTAGATAGAAACGATGAATTTTTCTACCCAACTCATGGGCCGAGGATCCCTGAACCCATTAGCTTCACTCGATCCCTAATCGCTCATCGTCAAGACAGAGAGCAGCAAATACTTAACTGCCTCTCTGAAGGGCCCATGGCAATTCCGGATCTTGTCATAAAAATGTACGTCGACACTCCTCATATTCTTTATATGGCCGCTGGACAATCGGTATACAGCCACCTTGTCCATATGGTTCAAAAGGGCATGATAGAAACTGAAGGAGCACCAAGTGCTGATGGTATCTATCGCTTAGGTTCAACAAAGTGAAACTCGGAGCCCAATATGGCTATTGGACCAAAAAGCCCCAATTAGATATTGTCCCAACCGCAATAGAAGCTGAAAGCCTCGGATACGATTCACTATGGACGGGAGAAAGCTACAGTAGCGATGCCTTTACACCTCTTTCTTGGGTTGGCGCCCACACACAAAAAATAAAGTTAATTACAGGCATCGCACAGCTCGGAGCTAGAACACCCGCCTCTTTGGCAATGCAAGCCATGACTCTTGATGGACTATCTGGAGGAAGGTTTTGTTTAGGGATTGGTGTATCTGGGCCTCAGGTCATTGAAGGCTGGTATGGGCAACCGTTTGGGAAACCACTTACGAGAACGCGTGAAACAATTCGGATTCTCAGAGAGATTTGGGAACGTGAGCGCCCGTTAGTATCTGATGGGCCAATGTTTCCACTCCCCTATCCTCATGAAGCTCCTAATTCTTGGGGTTTAGGGAAGTCATTAAAACTTATTACAGAACCGCTTCGTTCAGACATCCCGATTTTGTTGGGAGCTGAGGGGCCAAAAAATATTGCTCTCGCATTTGAAATGTGCCAAGGATGGATTCCTCTCTATTACTCGCCAGAAAGACCAGACATCTTCGATCTTTCGGATTTTGAAATCCCTCCAAATTTCGAAATTGCTGTCAACGTTACTGTGAATATCTGCGAGAATATCGAAGAGGGCCTCCTACCCCAGAAAGCGATTATTGCGTTTTACATAGGTGGAATGGGTGCTCAGGAACGAAATTTTCATACTGAATTGATGGGGCGAATGGGCTACGAAGAAGAAGCGAAAAATATTCAGGACCTTTTCCTCAATGGGAAAAGGAACGAAGCTATCATGGCTGTGCCTANTGCTTTTGCTGATGAAATATCTCTCGTTGGNCCTAAAGAACGCATCGCTGAAAGGCTAGGTCTCTGGAGAGATTCTCCCGTTACAACATTAATTGTGGGAGCAAATAATATAAATACTTTGCGGACAATGGCAGAACTCNCACTCTAAAAATATTACGTTTTGTTAATNTNTATTCGATTAAGCCCGTTGGGAGCTTACGCTAAGACTTTCTCCAGTCATATACCCGCTCAGGTCACTTGCCAAAAAGACAATAACATTGGCTACTTCCCATGGTTCGGCNCCCCTACCAAACGCCTCTTGGGACTCTAAGGCTTTCAACAGCTTAGGATCACTNACTTTCTCNAGAAAAGGATGNCTAGCAAAACTCGGTGAGACAGCATTCACGCGTACCCCAAATTCAGCAGCTTCGATAGCTGCGCAGCGTGTTAAAGCCATAACGCCGGCCTTAGCTGCAGCATAATGACTTTGACCTGCCTGAGCTCGCCAACCTAATACGCTTGCGTTATTGACAATTACACCTGCTTCATTTCCAATCATGTGACGAAGTGCAGCCCGAGTNCACCTCATAGTNCCATTTAAGGTGACNTCTAAAACACGATTCCATTGTTCATCTTCCATCTCAACAAGATTGTCTTCTCCCCCTAGACCTGCGTTGTTGACCATGACATCGATTGAGCCGAATTCTTCCTCTGCTGAACTTATCAACCCCTGGACATCCTCCTCTTCAGTTACATCACAAACAACGCCAAGGGTTTTGTACCCATCGGTATTGAGTTGATTTACAGCTTCATTAAGCCGACGATCGTGCCAGTCGGAAAGCATAACCCTTGCGCCTTCCTCTAAACATCTCTTTGCGGTGGCAAAACCAATACCTGTTCCTGCNGCTGCTGTAATGACAACTGACTTATCTTTCAAAAGATCACGACTTGGAGGATATGAAGGCACAGAGGAAGTCATTTANTTTCCTTCCTNACTGGCCATTTCTTTCATACGGCGTTCAAGATCNTCTATGAAAGGGTTANCCTCCTGTTGAATTGTCCTAGGAAGTACTTCTTCAATTTCTTCTGNTGTCCATGATTGGCCNGAAGCAAACATTGATCGAACTTCNCGTGGCTGGTTCCAAACCGAAATTCTCCGACCAACAACGCTATAGATTTGTGCATTCACTTCACGGCCAGCATCAGAAAGAAGGTATGTAGCCATT
This sequence comes from Acidimicrobiaceae bacterium, assembly GCA_002703045.1. Classification (GTDB taxonomy): domain Bacteria; phylum Actinomycetota; class Acidimicrobiia; order Acidimicrobiales; family UBA8592; genus UBA8592. The sequence continues at coordinate 3,254 of PAEG01000045.1, read as the reverse complement.
GGAGCTATATCGCCTGGATCACCGGTCTCAAATTCGAANGGAACTTTTTCGCTCATCCTCGTTCGGGCTGTGGGAGCGATACAGTTTGCATTGATCTGTGGACCTCCTCGAAGGCTGATGCTAGCTGCAGTCATTGCTGCTGACCGCGTTAAGCTNACGATCCCACCTTTTGCAGCNGAATAATTAGGCTGGGCAGTAGAAGCAGTAAATGCCCCACTTGTGATTCCAACGATACTTCCCCCAGTCTCCTGTTTTCTCATGGCGGCCATAGCGTGACGGTAAATNGTNAAATGGCCCTTGAGATGGACAGCTATNACTGCGTCCCANTCTTCTTCAGACATGTTGAACAGCATTCTTTCTCTGAGGATTCCGGCCACGCATACGACTCCGTCAATTGAACCCCACCGTTTGATAGATGCATCGACCACTTCCGCTCCTGTTACCATCTCAGAAACATCGCCAGCTATTGCTTCGGCCTCAACTCCTAAACTTTTTATCTCTTGAGCAACTGCGTCTGCAATTTCACTAGTTGGTTCAGAGCCATCAAGCGCAACCCCGTAGTCGGCGACGACAATATTTGCTCCTTCTGCGGCTACAGCAAGAGCTATGGCCTTACCTATACCTGATCCAGCTCCTGTGATGGCAATGTTTTTCCCTTCAAGGTACTTGGCCATATTATCTCTCTTTCTAGTTTTACTTAGGCTTCAAATTCTCTCAATAACAATAGCTATCCCCAACGCTCCACCTTGGCACATCGTTACAAACCCCAATTCTTTATCCTGTCGCTCTAGCTCATGAAGAAGTGTTGTGATGAGCCTACTTCCAGTGCAACCAACAGGATGACCAAGAGCAATTGCTCCTCCATTAACATTGACNTTATCCATTGGNACNTCATGGACTTGCGCCCATGATAAAAGAACAGAAGCGAATGCTTCGTTACATTCAAAGAGATCAAAGTCACTGATGGAATATTTNCTTTGGTCCAGCATTTTTTGTGTTGCCGCTACNGGTCCNTCTAGCAAATAGTATGGATCAGCACCAACCATCGTNTGATANGAAATTTTCGCNCTTGNTTNCACACCCNTTTNCTCAGCGAAATCACTATCCATCCATAGGACTGCGGCGGCCCCATCAGAAATTTGCGACGACGTGCCTGCTGTATGTAATTCACCTTCTATAACAGGTCGTAGTTTGGATAGGCTTTCGGTTGTTGTGGCCCGCAATCCTTGGTCTTTAGTTACAGTTAGCGCCTCACCCGTTGGCGTTCCGTCGCCATCGACTTGAGGAGCGTCCGGAACGGGGACTACCTCTAAATCAAATCTTCCTTCATCCCAAGCTTGGGCAGCTTTCCTTTGTGATTCAGATCCAAGGTGATCTAGCTGCGATCTTGTGATACCCCTATTCTCTGCTATGCGTTGTGCCGCTCCGAATTGCCCATTTGGTGGGTCATCCCACGGCCAAGTTTGTGCATCTTTGTAATACCCCCCACCACCTCGCGCAGCAGTTCCCAGAGGAACTTGGGACATTTGCTCAACTCCGCAACCAATAGCTACTTCAGCCCCCCCAGTAGCTATAAGGCCCTGCGCAAAGATATTAGCTTGTGCACCAGATCCGCATTGACAATCGACAGTTGTAGCCGCGGGGGTGTAACCGATATCTGCACTTAACCAAGCATTTCTAGTGACATTTGAGGCTTGTTGGCCTGCTTGTGTAACGCATCCTCCCACTAACTGATCTACAGACCCAGGAGGGACACCAGCACGATTTATAACCTCTTGCTGGACAATCGAAAGGAGATTTGGAGCAATAATCCCTGCAAGCCAGCCTCCCCTCTTTCCAATTGGGGTTCGTACCGCTTCAACTATGACGGGATCTCCCACTTATTCCTCCAATCCTAGATCTTTTTAGGGTAATAGGCATTAGGCCGCCTTGCGCTGGCATGGAGAATCTTTTCACCTTCTCCCAACCAACATTAAATGGGTGATTCAGTTTGCGTAAACCTCTTCATCGCTTTATCTTTTAGGAATGTCGATTTGGGTGCCCATTGCTTGCAGCGCAGCAATTCTCATATTCAGCGTTTCTCTGCTTCGAGTGTCGGGGGTTTGGAGTCAAATTTTCGCCCCGCGCAATCTAAAACCCAAGGATACTTTCGATCCTCTTGTCGCAGCTCCTTTCGGATGGATAGAAAATCACGTTTTTTGGGACAATGCTGATAACGGAGATAAGGAAGAAGCAGATATATCACTTGATTTTTGGAACGAAGAATCCGAAAGTTTTGCCAGCTAAAAGAAACCAGCCCAGATCTGCCCTTATGTGACGCCCTGACCCCAATGGGTGTTAGAGCAATAGTAATATAGGCCTAGATTACCCATGACGTCCCCAGAAACTTTTATTGCTTTCGCTGCAATTATGATTGTTATTGCTCTTATTGGAGCGGCAATTGACTGGGTTGGAGCTCCACTTAGACATAGAAGGTTTGTGCCGAAAGCATACAGATTCCCTGACGAGAGACTATTTCGTAATGGGAGTCTAAATAATCCAGATATCCACGCATCTACTTCGTCCTCAGGGTCCATCTATTTCAAAGAAGAAACATTGCCTATTGAGAGCGAAGAGAACTTTCAACCAGGAAATAGCATCGAGGTATTAACTTTGGAAGCCCCGATCAAAGAAGGCACAACTGATGGTACAACTGCCGAAATAGGTGTTGACCCGTTGCAACATCACAAAGACAAAGAATTTACTGAGCTTGAGCAGGAGAAAAGCTCAACAATAGTTCAAGATGAAATTAAACTACCTCTGCAGGAAGGCCTTACTCCCCCAAAGAGGCATGAGGGAACGCTTCGCTTGAGAGGTTGGAAGCCTGGCGGCTACATCTACAATCTCACTCAAGACGGGAGAGAGCCTTCTCCCACTACCGTCAAGACACGCTATTGGAAAAACGTAGGAGCAGCATCTGGATCAGCGATATTTGGAGTTCATAACATTGAACGGATGAAAGACGGAAAACCTCCACAAAGACGCAATTTCAAAAGCGGGAAAATGGAGACCATGCGGATATCGCCAAAAAGCTTTGAGGAATCTGAAGGAGAAATCCCCATCCCTTACTGGCCATCAAATGCCGTCGATCCATTTGGCAATCCATCATGACAAAGCAAACGATCTCAGAGCTACTTGAAGAATCTGGCAGCGACACTATCAGTTACCGAGGAAGAGTAGTAAGAGCACTTGTACGGATCCCAGTGAAAGATGGC
>PAEG01000044.1 GCA_002703045.1 Acidimicrobiaceae bacterium | reverse complement strand
ATGAAAGACAGTCCAGCTGCATGTGCGACTCTTGGAATGAACATGCGCCGTCTTAAACTATCGGTATTTACTTTAGCTGCAGCGATTGCGGGGTTCGGCGGTGCATTACATGCATCGAATCTTCGAACGATTCAGGAAGATTACCCATTTACCATCTGGGAAGGTCTCGCCCTATTCATGCTCACTGTTGTTGGCGGAATCGGCTATGTAAGCGGGGCACTATTCGGTGGAATAATTTATGCTTGTGCATTTATCGTGATGGGAGATTTTTGGGGGAAACTTGCTGAAGATTGGGGAAGTTTCAGGTGGTTATTTACATTTTTGCAAGATTTCTTCTTACTCTTAGGACCTGCATTGGCAGGCATAGGCTTAGGTAGAAACCCCAGTGGAGTAGGAAGTCAGATATTTGACGGCTTCCGAATCCTCCGAAACAAGGATCACCGAATGATTGTAATCTGCGGCAGCTCCCTCATTATTTTGAGTTGGTTCTTTAGAGTCATAGAGATCTATAACGGATGGGTATTCATCATGACATCCCTGCCTGTTCTATTCCTGATGCCATTAATTGCAGAAGCCAGAGATAGAGATTTAAAGAGCAAAGAAAACCTTCCAATCGAAATGGCGGGAATTGAATATGGCTTTTCTGATGAGCTTATTTCTTTTATAGATGCTGAGCTGTCTATTACCTCTGATTTGAATCTAGATGAGAGGAACATCCGAAATGAATGAGTTTCTAAGTTTGGAAAATATTTCTGTCTACTTCGGAGGGCATATTGCAGTTAATGAGGTCTCGCTCAACATCGAGCCCGGAACTATTACAGGGTTAATTGGACCTAATGGAGCAGGAAAGACAACGCTTTTCAATGTCATTAGCGGTCTTATATCGCCTTCTTCTGGAAGGGTAATGTTTGCTGAGAAAGATATTACTTCTCTAGCCCCTCATAAACGGGCAAGAATAGGCATAGGCCGTACTTTTCAGAAGCTGGAACTATTCAATAGTCTTTCAGTCGTCGACAATATACGCGTTTCGCTTGAAATTAGTAACCAATGGAACAACTCCAGAACAGCAATTTTAGGTTCAAACATGAATTCCGAAATTGAAAGAATATTAGATATGACCGGACTTGATTCTGTTCGTAATAGCATGGCCAGTGAAATACCTACAGGCCAGGCTCGGTTAGTTGAACTTTCTAGGGCGCTTGTGCTTTCACCGAGTCTTTTGCTTCTTGATGAACCTGCTTCTGGGCAGAATGATGAAGAGACGGAAAGTTTTGGACTACTTTTGAGAAAACTATGCGACTCTGGAATATCAATTTTTCTAGTCGAGCATGATATGAGTCTCGTTATGAATACCTGCGATCTAGTGAATGTACTTGATTTTGGTAGCGTCATTGCCAAAGGAAGCCCAGCAGAAATTCAGGAACACGAATTGGTCATTGAGGCGTATTTGGGAGTGAAAAAAAGATGATGCCCCTTCTATCCCTTCAGAAGATCACCGCAGGTTATGGAGATATATCTATTCTCAAAGATGTCTCAATGAACTTATTCTCTGGTCAAATTTATGCACTTCTTGGGCCTAATGGTGGGGGTAAATCAACCACCCTAAAAGTCTGCTCCGGCCAACTGCTCCCAACAAAGGGAGAATTAATAATCGCTGGCAAAGTTATGACGGGATCTGAACCCAATGCTTTAGCAAGGACAGGAATTTGTACGATTCCAGAAGGCAAGGGAATATTTCCNAACTTGACTGTAAAAGAGAATCTTTTAATGATGACAAGTTCTGGAGCAACCATAGAAGCAATAGAGCAGGTAACATACCAACGTTTTCCGCAACTCTCTTCGCGCACAAAACAATTAGCAGGAACTCTCTCTGGCGGTGAACAGCAAATGCTTGCTATGTCGAGGGCGCTATCGACAGACCCCGTCATACTACTTCTAGATGAATTGTCAATGGGACTAGCGCCTCTTATTGTTGGACAATTATACGAAATTGTTCAACAAATAGCAGAAGAAGGAGTCGCTATTTTGGTAGTTGAGCAATTCGCTAATACCGTCTTAGAAATAGCCACTACAGCTGGAATTATGACTCATGGCAAGTTAACCAATGAAGGAACTCCTTCTGACATACAAAAAGACTTAAAACACGCTTACCTAGGATAGGTATTACCAAAGGATAATTATGGAAAAAAACAGACTAAATGAGTTTAGAAACGCTGTAGATTCTTTAAATGTTAAATCGGGGGCGCCTGATCGCGACAAGCTATACCAACGACTAGGAGCTATCTTGATGATCTCAGGCATTGTTCTTGCCTTTGTTGCTTACTTTGTTGCAGGAGCTCAGAATAGTGGGGATCTTACTGTAGACAATATCGAACATAACGAACACATCATTCTGGCAATTTGCGGAGTATCTATAGCTGTTGTCGGTGCAGCCATGTTTATTAAATTTGGTATCACGAGATTTATGAGATTCTGGCTTATTAGAAAAATCTACGAAGATGGAAAGTCTTAAGGAAGCTGGCTGCATATGCATGCAGTAATAACTGGAGGAGCTCAAGGTATCGGTTTAGCTTGTGCCCAGCATCTAACATCTAATGGGTGGAGCATCACACTGCTTGATAAGGATAATGACCTTCTCGAGCAGTCAAGTTCTGAGCTTGGGTGTGAATATGCACAGGTGGACGTATCCGACCTAGAGTCAGTCAAAAAGTTTTTTTCATCAATCGATCATTTGGACGCCTTAGTCAATAATGCTGGAATCTGGAGACCTCAGAAATTAGAAGATTTAAATTTTGATGATCAAAAAAAAGTTCTAGAAGTTAATGTCCTTGGAACACTGTTTTGCACCAGTTCTGCGATCCGNCATCTTCGAAATTCTTCTNCAGGGTCNGTNGTNAATATTTCATCATTNGCTGCNCAAACTAANTCTCCCGGCTTAGGNCTATATNCAGCNTCAAAATCTGCNATAGAGACNTTAACAAAGCAATGGGCTCTCGAAATCGCTCCNATACGAGTTAANGCTGTTGCACCCGGTTTGATCGAAACAGNTGGAACAAGTGAGAACTANAAAGGAGATGCTAGAGAGANAAGGGCGAAANCAGTCCCTTTAGGNAGGNTAGGGGAGCCAAGNGACATTGCAAAANTTGTTTTATTTCTTGTCTCGGANGCAGCTGNCTATGTTACTGGGCAAATAGTTTATGTAGATGGCGGCCTTGGNGCGGGCGCTANACAAAGGTANTCAGAGNAGCGCGTAATATGTCCATGCAGCTATTGCCACAGCTCCAAAGAAAAAAGCTGACTTAAATCCGCTTTTCATCACTCCATACCCGAATCCGATAACACCAATAGTTCCAGCGATGACCAGAATAAGTGTAAGGGTCGGATTCGAATTTGCCGCTTCTATAAGAGAAGCGGGAATCCTGCTAGAAATGGATTCTGGTACAGCATCCAGAATATTGTCAGGTAATTTATCAATCTCNCCTGCCATAATTTTGTCACGAATATCTAAAGGNAGATTATCTAGAATTTCTGAGTCTAAATCCGATAAAGAAGTTGCTTGGAATACCATTTGCCCATTGTTCCTGCAGTAATGATGAAAGTGGTGGACTTCTTTAAAAAGTTAGACTAAATCAGGCCTCATAATCGCCTCAGTCCCACCATCTACGTAAATCACCTGTCCGTGAACGAATGAAGAATCACTAGAAAGTAGAAATTTAATGACATCAGCAATCTGATCTGGGTGCCCAGTCTCCATAACGCCACTTGGCAGGCTTGAAACCCCTTCGGAGAGAACAGGATCAGACAGTAAACCATCAAGCATCGCCGTATCCATTTTCCCAGGAGCTACTACATTCAACCGAACACCCTTAGATCCCCAATTCTGGGCGTTAGCTCGTGCAAAGCGAGCTAAGGCGGCTTTACAAGTGCTGTATGCGACTATACCCGTACTAGATGGGTCATTAGCTTGCATATTGGCCAGGAAGTTTTCTATACCTTCTCTATCTTCTGAGTGGAGATACCCTTCCAGCACAGGATCGCCTCCAAGGGCTGCTCCAATTGAAGCAATACAAACAGCAGATGAATCTTCACTAGTAGCCAAATATTCTAAACTTAATTCGAGGACCATTTTTGCAGCGAACCAATTAACCTCAATGATTTCACTCTTATTCTCATGCACGGGGCTGAGGCCTGCATTGGAAACGACACCGCTTGGATTCGGGCACATTAAAAATGCTTGTTCCATTGCACCTATAACTTCATCTTCTTTTGAAAGGTCAGCTTGGATATCAGGGTTACCTTTCCAATCGATCCCTATGACTTTTGAGCCATTTGCCCTCAAAGACTTAGCTACACAGGAACCAAGTCCGCTGGCCACTCCAGTTACTATAAATGATTTCTCCATTTCAAAACTTTAGTCCCTTAGCTAATCAAGCGTAAATCAGAGTATGATCTACAAGTGAATTCCCCCAACCCCATCGACACTTTTAATGAGCTGATCACTCTTACCAAAATTGACGATAACCGTTTCTCAGCTCGAAGCCCCAAATACAACTGGGGGAGAGTATACGGTGGGCAGGTCGTGGCACAAGCGCTTAATGCAGCCAAGCAGACGGTAGATCCGAAATATCATGTTCATTCAATTCATGCCTACTTCATTCGTGGAGGATCTAGCGACGAACTTATAGAGCTTGAAGTAGATAGATTACGCGATGGAAAATCCTTCGTTACTCGTAGAGTTGTAGCGCTCCAATCACCAGGAGCCATATTGAATCTTTCGGCATCATTCCAAATAGATGAAGATGGACCAAAGATTCAAGAAAGATCACTCCCAAATGACCTGCCACTTCCAGAGGACCTAGCATCCGATAATTGGTCGAACATTATGGAAAGAAAGGTCGTTCCTAAGGGNACCCTTTCCTCTGGACATGGTGTTTGGATTCGTTTAAATGGAGACACAGAACATGACCAAAGCTCATACGAACTAGGTTTAGTTTATGCAAGTGACGATGCACCATTCGACGCAGCAGCACGACTTCACCCGGAATTTGATGGGAACTGGGATAACGATGAAGCTCCAAATTTTTTCGGAGCTAGCCTAGACCACGCAGTTTGGTTTCATCAGAAATCAAATCCATATGACTGGCAATTCCATCATCANGTTGGAGTAACNCACATGGGAAANCGTGGCTTAGCAACTGGNGCTATTTATTCTAAAAGTGGGATGCACCTTGCNACAGTTACGCANGAAATCTTGCAGCGCTTTTAGAATNNAGTNCAGAATTTCTTCTTGATAGAAANACACTGCAAACTAAGGTAGCTAAGCCACCTANAGCTATTACTAATACNCCATCTCGATGAGGGTTGAGACTNCCTACGCCACTTGNTTCGCCGACGACTGCNANAACGATAGCAATCCCAAATGCTCCTCCGATCCTTTGAAACGTGTGAATAATAGCNGTTGCGCTACCGATCGAATTCTCCTCGATTCCTTGAACACCAAGAGAAGTAAGTGTCGGCCAAACACCAGCCATACCTACTCCAGAGCCAACAAGAGCCAAAATTAGAAGCAGTACATTTTCTGAGGTGCCACAAAATAACCAGAAAAGACCATACAAAGCTGTATAGACCAAAATTCCAGGAATCATGACCCATCGTTCTCCGTATCTGTCAGCAATTTTCCCGGCATAGATAGAGAGTAAGCTCATGGTTCCGGGCATGATCGTTAAAAGTAAACCTGCTTTCACTAGGCTGTACTCCCAAATCTCAGTTAGGAACAGAATCATCCCTAGCCAATGTGCATAGAATGCCACTCCGGCGGTTATCGACATTATTGAAGATAATAGAAATCCTTTATTAGAAAAAAGCTGAAGTTGAAGTGGCGAAGATGGAGATGAATCGGAACGAAACAAAAGAACACCGATTAACATAAGCGAAATAACGAAAAATGTAACAGTTCTCAGAGATATCCATCCCCAAGAGTCTGCTTTTACGATAGGTAAAATAAGTGTGGTTAAACCAGCGACTGTTATAAATACATCAAGTGGCCTTAAAGCAACATTTGAATCTGCTTTTTCTACTTGTTTAGATCCGTATTTGTATAACAGGCATCCAACAAAAAGGCCTAACGGTATTTGAAGCGCAAATAACGCCCTCCAAGAAAAAGTATCGATTAATTGAGATATGGCGATGGGGGAGAGAGCTCCAGCAACAGCCGTGAAGAATCCCCATCTACCTACAGCTTCACTTCGATTGCCGACTGGGGTATTCCGCAAGACTACAGCTATGGCAGCGGGACCCATTACAGCTTGTCCTGAGGAAGAAATTACCCTTGCCCCAACGAGAGTCCACAAAGTAGGAGCGATAGTGCAAAGAAACACGCCAAATGTATAAAAGATGACTCCCAATCTATAAAGGCGCTCAGGGCCATACTTATCAGTTAGTCGTCCGGACTGNAATAAAAGAGCAGCGCCAACGATATTAGGAGTTGATAGAACCCAAGAAGCATTTGCGGCATCTCCATTCGCAATGGTCTCTTTGATGTCTGGGAATATAAAAAATGATGATGAAGCATCCCAACCACCTATAAANCCTGCAAGAAGAGCAGCGAANACTAATCCCNGTATTCTCTTATCAGGCTTGGTTTNCGCCTCAGATTTACTTGGCAANCCTCCGCCTATGGAAGCTCAAGGATAGTTACAGTTCCTTCTGCTCCNTCAACTGTTATTGTGGCACCGTCAGGGATNCGCTTACTCGCATCAGTTGCNGACGCAACACATGGGATACCAAGTTCACGGCTAACGATGCTTGCATGGCTTNCNACAGCCCCCAAATCAACAACTACCGCACCAGNNGCTAGAAATAGAGGTGTCCAGGCGGGGTCNGTGTTGAATGTAACCANAATTTCACCAGGTTCAAGAGCGCTAGGATCACTAGCATCAAGAATGACCCTAGCTTTCCCTGTNTATGTTCCCGGNGAACACGCATTTCCCTGCATTATCTCTCCNACAGNAACGGGGGAGTAGNNCAAATCAGACTTCTTCGGCCATTCACNGAGAGGTGGACAAACNGTNTTCACGATAAATGGAGGATCCAAATCAAACAGNAGCTTGTAGTCGGCCTCTCTCTCGCGAAGAAGATCNGTATACGAAGCTGGGTCACTGATNAATCCATCGACNTCTTCCTCCAANAGCATNTAGATTTGTTTCCTGNTATCAAGATGGCCNTCTACAACCATCCGATCAGCAATTTCGTTGAAACACATACGNACTTCATGAATTGGTTTTACTGCACTGCATTTATTTCGTTCNCGAAGAGCCATCCACAATTCACCAGCTTTCATACCAACTGAGAACATTCCTGANNCCTCTTCGTTCTCAGNGAACATTTCTTCAAACTCTGCTCTAAGACGTTCCCTTTCTNAAGCGTTTCGNTCAAACGCAAGAAGAGGATCAGCTGAATCATCTTGTTTNCGGATTAGATCAAGCTGNCTAAAGGNNAGNGANAGGTTAGATTCGTATGTGTCTGAACCTGGGTCCCACTCATTAGGCCCCCGAGAACCATGGCGATGAAGGAAGACCTCTAAGCTGTCGTTAAACTCATCAGTTAGATGGTCAGTATCTATATTTGGAGATGCTTCATCAAAATGAGCGCTCATAGTTTCCGAGTTACGAATCAGTCGAGATAAATTCCAGAGTTCTCTGCCAATCTCAGCTGAATCTACATTACCTATACCAGTCACCAGTTTGACTACGTCTGCTTCGCGTCCAACCTCGGCAAGAATACCAGTTAAAATAGCAGGCCCATTCGAAGCTGCTAACGACGCCATCACATGTTGATCGAAAATCTGCCTCGTGGGATACTGCATTTCACGTGCGCGGGCAACAAGCTCAGACAAAGTAAGAGAGGTAAGATTGGGTCTACTATCTCGAAGTTCCTGAGCGAGGATCTTCAATTCCTCTATTGGGGGATGAGAATCAGTACCGAGTAGATATTCAGCGTTCTTCTCAAGGCGTTGGGAGTGGACTTCACTTTCATGCCATTCTTCAGCGACATAAGGAGGCACATCTGGATGAGCATCAAAATAGGCATCGTCCACCATTTCTGGCGTTGCTCCAGGTTGACGAACTCCCATCATCCTTGCCTGAGTCAGACTATTGTAAAAATATCCACCAAATAAGCCAAATGATTCTGGGGGATCACCATATTCGTCCGCATCGAAAACACCATAGGAAACAAACCCATCACGACATCCTAGAACAACACCAGATTCCCACGACCAAGTCCATCCAAGTGGTGTAACAGGATCTGCTAAAACGTCAGCACCATTTGCTCTCGTATAGTGTGGGAATTTTTCAGTTGGGGTTCGATCAGTTATCCATTTATCGCCAAGCACGGCAGCTCCTTCGTAGTATGTCTATTAATTATAAAATGACTTTGAAGTAAATTAATTATGAAAATAAAGTTAACAAGAACGAAGTGTTTAGTCGAACTAATCAGTAATTATGAGGAGAAACTACATATTTACTTTACATAACGTGTATTTCCGGCGATTCGATATAATCTACACCGGTTCCCCTATGAGGTTTCGATCTTCTAATTAGGCGTAAAGCGCTATAACCTGTGCCACTGAATTGACGACTACTATTGATAAAGCCATAAGTCGAAACATAATGAACGGTGCTTTCTTAAAGTTCTTACCTATTTCAGAGTTAGCTAGCTCTTCATCCATTGATGATGTACTCGCTCCTATATCAGCTATGGCCCCATCAAACCAGACAATTGCATTTACACCGAATGAGATGATTGCTGCAGCAATTGCAAATTGCATTTCGCTACCAAAACTAGCTGCATCTCGAACCAGAAATAAAGTTCCAATAGTTGCTGCCGTATAGACAAGTACCATCATTCTTAAATCACTAGCNCTATTACTNACCCAGGCATGTAAAAGTTTAGGTTTCATATTTCTCCTTAGTAGTTTTCCACTTAACATCTTTATCACAATTCCGACCCCAACTATGCGGAATCTCTCACACTTTCCTCTCCGATGTGACTTCATAAGGCATTAATGGGACTATATGTTGTGCGTCTTTCAGTGTTAGATCAGAGCCCAGTATCCGAGGGCACCACCCCATCAGAAGCTCTTCGTAACTCTATTCAGCTAGCAATACAGGCGGACGAATTGGGGTATTACCGCTACTGGGTTGCTGAACACCATGGAATGCATGGCCTAGCTGGTTCCAGNCCAGAAATTCTNATCGGCCACATNGCTGAAAACACNAAAAACATCCGGGTNGGTTCCGGCGGGGTAATGCTTAGTCATTACTCCCCTCTCAAAGTCGCTGAAAACTTTAAGGTACTTGANGCNCTTCATCCGAATCGCATTGACCTCGGCTTAGGGAGAGCTCCTGGGTCAGATGCTCGCACAGCGAATGCCTTTCAGGCGACGGGNAACTCTTCTGGGTCTGAGAATTACCTTGAATCCGTTCTAGCGCTCCGACAGCTCCTAAACGGAAAAACAATTAAGACAGGCCCTTTATCTGGACTGGAAGCACTACCCTCAACCCCTTCTACTCCAGAACTATGGCTATTAGCATCTAGCGACGGATCTGCGAGCGTCGCCGCGCATTCTGGCCTCCCTTTAAGCTGGGCGCATTTTATCAACGGCAACGGCGCCACTATTTGTGACCTCTATCGAGAACACTACTCCCCCTCTGAACAACATCCGAAGCCAGCCGTAAGCGTTGGAGTTAGTGTATTGTGCGCGGATTCCGATGAAGAGGCACGACAAATGTTATCGAGCCTAGAGGTTTGGAGATCTTCTGGACTTCGCGGCCCCATACCAGACACTAGCCACANTAAAGATGTGAGCGAAGAGTTCGACGATCTACGTTTTCACTCCCCTAGCCGNCCTATGGTTATCGGCACCCCAGAGCGTGTTAAAGATCAACTTTGTGCAATAGCGAACACATATAACGCTGAAGAATTGCTTCTGGTGACTATCTGTTATAGCCACAGTCAACGACTTCGTTCATATGAACTGATTGCTGAAGCTTTCAATACTTGACCGCTACAAAACTTGCAATGTCTCGACATTCTCTACGGATGCATAAAGGCTGATCTTCTCCCCTATTGAGTAGTTCTTCCTTGTTTTGACAGAGACGATAAAACCAGTTTCTAGTCTGCATTTGTAAATCCATTCTCCGTAAACGGATTTTTTTGTCTGGATTTCTGCGNTGATACCATCTGGNTTTTCGTAGATGTTTTCTGGCCTTATCAGNGCAGCAATACTTTCAGAATTGGGCGTATCAACTTCCCTTCGTCCCCACGGGGTGTCGAAGTATCTGATTCCTCCTGATTCGAAGAGTTCTGGGACCCAGCAGCTTTCCAGTCCGATTAGGTCAGCCACGATAGAGTATTTGGGTTTCTCTATTATTTCTTCTATTAATCCAGTTCGAATGATTTGACCCTGATTCATGAACGCTATGTTGTCGGCGATACGTGTGGCTTCATCCCAGTCATGGGTCACATGAATTGCGACAATATCCAACGTTTTTAGAACATCGCGAACTTCATCAAGGAGGACTGTTCGGAGAGATCTATCNAGNGAATTGAACGGCTCATCTAGTAACAGAACTTTTGGACTGGGTACCAGNGCNCGAGCTAGAGCAACACGTTGGCTTTCACCTCCAGATAATGTGCCGATCTCGCGTTTTTTGAATCCCGACAACCCCACCAAGTCCAACATTTCTGTAACTTTTTCTTCATACTCTTCAGGTTTCTGCCCCTGCATCTGTACTCCGAAAGCGACATTTCGCTCTACGTTCTTGTGCGGAAATAAGGCGTTATTTTGGAACATTAGCCCTATCCCCCTCTTATGGGCGGGAGTTGAGACAAGACTCTTTGCATTAAGAGTTACATCGCCCTTGTCTGTTGAAAGAAGTCCAACTATGGCCTTGAGGAGGGTGCTTTTCCCACACCCACTAGGGCCTAATAGCGTGGTTATAGTTCCCGGCTCAACGTCAATGGAAACGTCACGCAGTATCTTATGCCGATCAATTGATACATCGAGGTTCTCAATTATAAGCCCGTTATGCAGCGTCACGAATCACCGTCCCAGTTCTATCTAGGAGACTTATCGATATCGCTGTTATTCCAGCTAATACAACACAAAGCGCCATTGCCTGACCATATGTCGATGCGCCTGGCCTACCTAATANATTGAAGATAGTTGTCGGAATAGTAGGCCGTTGAGGCCGGACTAGAAATGCAGTCGCACCAAACTCNCCTATTGCGATTGCGAATGAAAAGGATGCTCCTGCGANTANCGACCTCGAAANAATTGGTAAATCGACNTGCCGCCATACCTTAGCGNCAGACGCTCCTAAGACTTTTGCCGCATTTCGNATTTCTGGATTAACGTCACGTAGAGCTGTCCCNACTATCCGAGCTACTAGTCCAATACCGAGGATCGCTTGTGCTATTGGAATTATCCACCAATTAGAACGGATATCCCAAAAGGAGCTGTTCAAGGTCACAATAATGCCAAACCCTAGCAATACTCCAGATGTACCTAACGGAAGCAGGAAAAGCACATCTGCTGGTTTACTAATTTTTTCTGATGGTGATGACAGAAGAACAGCTGCTAAATATCCGAGTAGTGTTGCGATCGCCATAGCAAGGAGTGCCCATGTAATTGAGTTGATAATCGCCGTTCGAGTTTCGAAGATGCTAAATCGGCCAGATTGACTTTCAGTGAATATCTCTCGATAGTAGGTGAATGAGTATCCTTTAGGAGTTTTTAATGAGCGTTCAATCAGCAAAGCTAGAGGGGTACCTAAAAAAAGAACCGTAAAGATTACTCCTGAGTAAAGTCGGAGTCTTCTGAATTTTGTTGCATATGCCTTATCGTNGGTCACCGNAATTGACCCAAGTTCTGANGTCCCATACTTATTCCGAAGCCGTGAATTAATTACCAGCATAAGAACAACGATTGCNAGTTGCGCGATTCCTAGNGCTGCAGCNGTATTGATATCTATCCGTTGTGTTGCGTANCTCCATATCTCCGTTTCAATAGTTGCCTGCTTCAGAGAGCCGAGTATAAGAATGATNCCGAAGGATGTGAACGTAAATANAAAGGTTAANGATCCTGCTGCGATTAGNGCTGGTTTCAAACGCGGCAAGGTAACNAGAAAGAATGTTTTGACAGTTCCGGCACCTAAAGTNCTTGCAGCATATTCAGGATCTAAGGTTAACTGCCCCCACCANNCTCCTAGTGTTCGAACAACTATCGCTGTATTAAAAAAAACGTGGGCAACGATAANCCCGANGGNTGTNCCTTCTAGATTAAACANNGTCCCCTNAAGTNTAAATATTNTATTTAGGGACAGAAAGGNAGATGCCACAACTACTGTTGGCATAACAAAGGGAATAGTCGCNANTACGCTTAGTGCCCCTCTTCCCCGNAANCTAAACCGACTGAGAATATTTGCAATCAATATNCCTACGCATAACGAAANAGNTGTCGATATTAAAGCTTGCCATAGTGTGAACCATATAACTTTCCATGTGGTGCGNGCTCCAAATACNNTTGCAATATTTTCGGGTGATAAACCGTACCAAAGGATTTTNCCTAGAGGGAAAAAATAGAAAAGAGAAAAGAAACCAACACTAATTATTAATGCAGTTGATGGTAAGAATTTTTGGTGGTTGTTCAGATTTAGAGCAGATCCCGAATTTCTTCGAGAGTCGTCATCGTAAAACAATTTGGGTCCATTGTTCGGTCCACTGGTCCCGAGATGCATCAATCTCTTCAGGTGGCAGTGTCGCAGGGTCTATATCAGTTGGGAGGAAATCTTGAAAAGCATCTGGTAGCACAGCTTCTGAGTTCGCTGGTAGAACAAAGTTTGTTCCAGGGAGCAATTCCTGGAAGTAAGTTGATGTTAGAAAATCGACCAGCATTGCCGAAGCTATTGGTTGATCAGTTCCTCGTAAAATTCCAACAAACTCTACCGACCTAAAACAGGAGTCAGCAATTACTGCTGTTGGCGGCGTCTCTAGAGGTTCAGGTGCGTAAATAAATTCAGCTATTGGGCTAGTGAGGTAGCTCGTTACGATTGCTCGATCTCCCTCTCCCGCGATGAAGTCGCCGTAATAAGATTCTGTCCATCCTGATTCGATTCCTACATCGTTCTCACGTAAATCTCTCCAGAAATCTTGCCATCCTTCTTCTCCGAAATATGCAATTGTGGCTAACAAAAAGCCCATCCCAGGGGCGGAAGTCTCAGGATTCTGTGTAACAAACTCTCCAGAGTATTCCGAAGACGTCAATTGTGTGATTGTTGATGGCTCTTCGCCAACTTCATCTATCCAATAATTTACACATATGTCACCATAATCAACTGGTGTAACCCGATGATAAGGATCTAGAAGGAGTTCGCTAGATAACTGTTCGACAGTTGATGGAATGTAAGGGTGAAAAATATCATTAGTGAGCCCTCGACAAAGAAATGTATTATCGATACCGAACATTACATCGGCGACAGGGTCTCCGGAGGTTAGAACCGACTGCGAAACCATCGTCCCAGTATCCGCACTTTGAAGCAGGTTGACCTGAATACCCGTTTCGGCAGTAAAGCTCTCAAATGCTCCTTCAGGTGGGAGAAAGGCATCATAAGTTACTAGATCAATAGACACTCCAGAAAGATCGCTATCCGCAGAAACTGATTTTTCGACTAGAGGCAAATCAGGATCCTCAAAACATTCATTAGCATTCTGTGATTGGTCGTCATTGGAGCAAGCAAAACCAATTGTCGTAAACAAAAAGCATGACACAACAAAGATTATTTGTAACAGTGATTTGTATCTCATTTATTTTCCCTCCGCTGGCATTACCCAGATCAGGTGTAGGGTCAGTGGTAAATGACCACTTTCTCAGCCTGGCGTTTCCAAGCTCCCCGTCTTATCATCTTAGCTATCTTATATTATATGGTGCATAATTTCTTACACTTTTAAAGGCTTAAAGGACGTAACTGCAGGTACCGTGTTAAAGCATGTCTAGCCGTATCGAAATTGAAATCACTAGCGAAATAGATGATCAGCAGTATACGTGGCGTGCACTTGGCGCCCGAGAACCCAAGGGAACAATAAAGAAATCTCTTCTCCCTGCAAAAATTAAAATCGGTGATGAGTTTAGAGTAGAAGCTGACTTCCTAATTGACGGAATTGAAATACTTCGCGTTCTGCCAAAGCGAGATGAGCGAAAAGGGCAAGAAACGATAGAAATTCTTGGGTCGAGAAATGAAAATTATGGCGTAACAACTCAGCTTGTAAAGAAAAAACGCAATAAAAAAAATAGTCGGAGTCGCAAAAATCAAAAGCAAAACACCCAAAAGACGAGTAAAGACCAGCGACCGAAAAGAGACGCTGCTAAGAAGCCACGGCAATCTCGAAGCCCTCAGCGAGGAAAAAGACTCAAGGCTAAACGTTCTCACAGGAATTCAGTAATTGACAATTTACCCGATCTACACAAGCCCCTAGCACGAGAGGTTCTCAGTAGGGGTATTCCGAACTTAAGAAAGACGTTAAACAACATGGAACTTCCTCAAGGTTTTGATGTTGAAATTCTGCAGTATGCAGAAAAGATAAATAAGCAACTAAAAACTGCAGAGTGGCGAGACCGTGCTGATGCTGTTCTCAAAAGTGCGAAAGATATTGATTTACGCGACTTCAGATCCGTAGTTGCAGCTGGCGGTCAATGGGCGAATTCTGATGAGCTTTCCAGCATTCAATCCCAACTCGAAACGTCGCTCCGAGAGCGAATCGACTTTGAGCATCAACAGTGGCTCTCAGAAATCAAAAAGGCGATAGAGGATGGAAAATCAGTAAGAGCACTCAACTTAAGCTCACACCCGCCTAAGCCTGGGACTCCCCTACCTGAAAACCTCATGGGCCCCCTTGTTGACCTTGCAAACAACTCATTGGACAGTGATACTGGTTCACACAGGTGGAGCGTGGTAGTGCAAGCAGTTGCATTCTCACCCATTAGGTTAAAGGTTACACCTAAGGGCATTCCTGAACGTATTTCTGATGAACTGGTAGCTACCATTAAGAAACTGTCCGATCGCATCCCTAACATTTCAGGTCTCTTTACTGATTCTTTAAAACAAACTACTGACTAGAGTTTGTGCCAAGGGAAGGCTGCAACTTTCGTTCGACCTCTATAATCCTGGCAGTAATTTTAAACCGTTCGAAAAAGTTTTTCAGCTCGCGATCACCTGGCAAAGCTCTGGCAACTATTGAGAAAGCAGTGAATTTTTTCGCTTGGTCGAAGAGGGACGACATCATCGCTTCACCTATACCCACAGACCGCATTTCACTGTCAACAAAAACTTCACGAATGTCAAGCGATTTTTTATCGTAGATAGTAACCCATTCAGCAATAAGAAATCCGAATGGATAGTCATCGTAGGTACCCAATATGCAAATAAAGTCTTCATGTTCAGAAACTATTTCAAACACCTCAGAGGAAGTTCCAGTTAGCGCTCTAGTCCTCTCCCAGAGATCAGCACCTTTATGATCAGCTATTTCGTCACGAGAAGCATCGAACAATGACAGGAATATCACACGGTCGTTTTGCTCAGCGATTCTTGCTGACTCTACGGCCATTTAATAACGGCTCCGCAATGAGGGCACTCCCCGTCTTTCTCTATGGCGGCTTTACTGACAAGCAGGAAACAGCTCGGGCAATTCATTTCATCCTCTTGTTTCGCAACAACGTTTGCATCTTCACCATCAACGGATTTAACCGATTCTGCCTGTTCGGGATTTTCATCATCGTTAGCCTTTATACGATCCTCGAGAATAGCTGTTAGATCTGCCTCGACCTCACCATCATCATCATCATCATCATCATCATCATCACTGTTGGCATCGTCAGAAGAAGCTTCTTCTTCATCATCAAGTATTTCGCCACCCTCAGAGTCTTCAAGTTCCTCGTCCTCTGGCATATCATCGCCAAAGTCCTCTTCAAGCTCATCATCGTCGAGGGCGTCTTTTTCCTCTTTCAATTCGTCAGACATAGTAAAACCTTTTCCTTATCAGGGGGATAATAGGCCTTTCTTTCATACTTTGGGTGACAAATCTGATCTTTTTCAGATTTTTTATGGTGAAAGCTCACGCTTCTCTTCGGCACGGCGTTCACTTGCTAGTCTTTCCAGATCTGTCTCATCAGTAAGATCCACAAATTTCATCATTTCAGCAACAGAGTGATGCCCAGCCTCTTCCTTAATAAGTCTAAACATTTCCTGCCCCACTTCTCGGTAAGAGGGGTGACCTTGGGGAGTTGTGCGCAACTCAATCAGATGCATTGCAGAACGGGCATTTATATTCATGTTGAATCTAATTTTGTACGCCAGACTCACAGCGTATGAAGCTTGATCAGGAAAATCGTCAAGGAGTAGGTCATACAATAGTGCTGACCTCTCCATTACTTCATCGAACGCCCCGTTCATCCCTGCTGCATCAATAAGTGGTGGTCGAGTATATCCATGCGTTGGACTCAGCGGTTGCCATTCCATGGTTAGCATTCGATGTCTTTGCAGATCACGAAAGGCGCCGTAGTCGACAAGAACATCGAAACGGTAAAAGGGTCTCTCTAG
>PAEG01000043.1 GCA_002703045.1 Acidimicrobiaceae bacterium | reverse complement strand
TGGTAAACCGTTTGAACAATCAGATGCCGAAGAACTATCAAAACTAGAAGGGTTGTCCTTACTCTGTGGGAGATATGAAGGTGTGGATCAGCGGGTTGTTGACCACCTAGTCGATCGTGAGATTTCTTTAGGCGATTTCGTCTTATCCGGAGGCGAAATAGCAGCTCTAGCCATCATAGAGTCTATAGTTAGGTTAATTCCGGGGGTTATGGGAAATGGTGAATCTTCAATCGACGAGTCATTCGCAAGCGGGCTNCTCGAATATCCGCAGTATACGAGGCCCAGAGANTACGAAGATCTTNCCATNCCCGNTGTGCTTCTCACAGGANATCANAAGGCTATAGATAAGTGGAGAAAAGCTAANTCGCTTCTCAAAACCATGGAAAATCGTCCAGACCTTATCCTCAAGCGCGGAGGCTTGACATATGANGAAGANGANCTTCTNAAAGANTATTCTCAAGNAGAATNCGAAGATTTAGTTGACTAAAATCATTCCCAAGATTGTTTTCGGCCNAAATACTCCGTATCCTTAAGGATCTACTTATGGCTTNCAGCCCTTTAAAGAATTAGTTCGTATTATGAAACTTACAGATCAAATAGACAAAGCAAGTATTCGAGATGACGTTCCGGATTTTGCCCCAGGTGACACGGTCAAAGTACATGTTCGTGTGGTGGAAGGTAATAGGCAACGTATTCAAATATTTGAAGGAGTAGTAATTGGTCGACAGGGCGGCGGTGTAAGTGAGACCTTCACTGTAAGAAAGATTTCATTTGGTGTGGGAGTAGAACGAACATTCCCAGTCCATTCTCCAATTGTAGATATGATCGAAAAAGTGTCTCGAGGACGCGTTCGGCGGGCCAAGCTCTATTACCAGCGGGAAAGAGTTGGCAAGAGAGCAAAGATTAAAGAAAAAAGAGACTGATCTACCCCACTGGTGGTCTTTTTGCTCGATTGGCCCAGCACCCCTTATGCCAATGCCGGCGAAGATCAGGAGCTAAATGTGGTACTGCGACAACATGCCCCTTTTTGGCGGGGATGTCTCTATTGCACCCAGGGCATATATAAGATTTCCGAGCTTGATACGGTTGGATAACTCTTATTTCACATTCTTCTTCAGTCCACATGCGCTATCAACCTAGCCATGCCCAAAGNACAAGGGCGATCAGAATAACCAAACCAGCAATAACGAACCAATAATCAAATCTTGACTTGCTATGCTTTCGAGTCGGATTAAAGCCCACATNTCTAGTATTGTTGNTTTATGGAAGAAATTCAGCTNACGCTCGANGAAAATATAGCAACGATCACAATAAATAGGCCCAGCGTCAAAAATGCGATAACAAGTGAAATGTGGGATGAGCTCCAACGGATTTTCATTGAGCTTGGCTACAGAGACGATGTCCGCGCAGTTATCGTTACCGGAGCCGGTGACGATTTTTGTTCCGGAGCAGATGTAAGNGGTATGGCNANTCGCAGTGAGGGNCNTCGCCTGCACCAGCTTGAATCTATGCGNAAAGTTGGCGATTGCTGCCTTTCATTATTCAACATGCCAAAAGTGACCATTGCAAAAGTACCCGGAGTTGCGGTAGGGGCAGGTATGAATCTCGCATTATGCTGTGACCTTGTTGTCGCGTCTGAGAACGCTCGCTTTAGCGAAATCTTCGCGAAACGAGGGTTATCAGTCGATTTTGGAGGCTCATTTCTTCTGCCAAGAATNGTCGGCCTCCAAAAAGCAAAGGAACTTGTCCTTCTAGCAGAAGTACTCTCAGCTGCAGAAGCCGACAGAATGGGGCTAATTAATTATGTTGTCCCACATGATCAACTCGATGATAAGGCTCTAGAGCTAGCTCAAAAAGCAGCGAACGGCCCTCCTCGAGCTCTAGCTATGAGCAAAGCCATGTTGAATAAATCATTCGCNAATTCTCTTCAAGATGCGCTNGATCAAGAGGGAACNTCCCAGACTGTCAATTTCACGACNAAAGATGTATCAGAAGCTATGAAAGCATTTCAAGAGAAACGNCCTCCAAGGTTTAGCGGTTGGTAGAAACGTATCGTCTTCTTATCATTGCGCGACTGATTGCCATATTTACTCTGCTAGTTGTGATTTTGTCTAGCTGCGGTTCTTCTTCTGCACCTCAAATACCCGTTGGCCCTAACGGAGAGAGCGACACTGAGTTGTCGACGGGAAGGGGAGTTTGGACTAAGCACTGTGCTAGCTGCCATGGGAGTTCTGGACAAGGAGGAAGAGGGCAGAAGCTCAACGACGGGGAAATATTCAAAATTTACCCAGAGGTAGATGGATTGCTAAATGTTATTTCCGTTGGCAAAGGGCAAGGTATGCCAGCTTTCGGTTCCAAGCTCTCTAACGAAGAAATAGCTGCAGTCTCTAGGTACATACGAGAAATACTAAATTAGGNCNGTATTTGCNTATNTAGAGCCAAAGTAGAATCGCCCAGTTACACACTCCAACGAATAAAAAAAGTACCCTAGTTATATGACATGGGACACTAAAGCATTCCTTTCTTCATTAATTTCCGTTAGTGATGCCACTGCGTCCGTCTACAAGAGAGATCTAAATGCGTTTATAAACTGGAGTGCAGAAACGGATGTCCATGAGCCCGAGGACGTTAATCGCCGGCACATCAGACATTATCTTGCATGGTTGCAGGAGAAAAACTATGCTCGTCGAACGATAGCCAGAAAAACATCAGCCCTGCGAAGGTATTTTCGATGGGCCCAGCAGATTGGAGTAACCTCCACTGATCCATGTATTGAAATTCAAGCAGCCCTCGGAGAGGGAAGGCTTCCAAGAGTTCTAAAGCAACAAGAGATCAAGGTGCTCTTGGATTCTCCAAGGGCATCAGTTCTCGACCAAGATGGACCTCGACGGCTTAGAGACGACGCGGTGTTGGAATTACTTTATGGAAGCGGGCTTCGAGTGAGTGAGTTATGTGCACTCACCTTGAAGTCATTTGATTTTGAAAAAAACCTGGTGCGCGTTCTCGGTAAAGGAAATAAAGAGCGGCTTGTCCCATTGTCGCAAAAATCAGTCAAGGCGGTTAATGCATGGATATCCGAAGGTAGGCCTGAGTTTCTGAATCAGGAACGGAGTCATGAGTCCCTTTTCGTTAATCTTCGTGGTAAGCCTCTTACTCCTCGAGATCTAAGGAGACTCATCGACCGAAGAGCTCTTTCTCCAACGAATCCTCATGCATTTAGGCATACATACGCTACTCATCTTCTCGACGGAGGGGCGGATCTTCGAGAAGTACAGGAACTGCTCGGTCATGCTGATCTTGGTTCAACCCAAATCTACACGCACGTAAGTAAGGAGAGGCTCAAGAGAGTTCATAAGGATACTCACCCCCGGGCTTAGGGCCCCCAGACATCGCAAATCTAGATGTCATAGAAGTGGGAGATGCATTTCTGCTGGTACACTTCTCTCTGTTCTGAAATCAGATCAAAAATTCACCTGAAGCTAACCACGGTCGTTTTCGAGCGCAAACTTCAGGGTTCGTTTAACCGTGGAAGGAGAAAATAATGTCACCAGTTGTCACAATGAGTCAACTCCTAGAAGCAGGGGTCCATTTCGGCCATCAGACGAGACGTTGGAATCCAAAAATGCAAAGATTTATTTTTGGTGAGCGTAACGGGATATACCTACTTGATTTAAATCAAACCCTCGACTGTTTGGCTGCTGCATACACCCAAGTGAGAGACACCGTTGCAGGCGGTGGATTGGTTTTATTCGTCGGGACCAAGAAACAAACTAGAGATTCGGTTGAACAGTTTGCCGAACGGTGCGCCCAACCTTATGTAAATCAAAGATGGCTTGGCGGGATGCTCACAAATTTCGAAACTATGGCTAAACGTGTTGCGAAAATGAAGGAATATCAGCGGATGAGGGAATCTGGTGAGTTTGATGAGATGCCAAAGAAAGAGGCACTTATGCTCTCTAGAGAACTAGCAAAACTTGAGCGCAACCTAGGTGGTATCAGAACCATGCGTAGTCGGCCACAAATCGTTTTTGTACTCGACACTAAAAAAGAACACATCGCAGTTACTGAAGCCAATAAGCTAGGC
Source organism: Acidimicrobiaceae bacterium (assembly GCA_002703045.1). Classification (GTDB taxonomy): domain Bacteria; phylum Actinomycetota; class Acidimicrobiia; order Acidimicrobiales; family UBA8592; genus UBA8592. The sequence goes on along the minus strand of PAEG01000043.1, from coordinate 22,332 downwards.
ATCCCAGTAATAGCTGTTGTTGACACTAATTGTGATCCCGATGTTATCGATTACGTTATCCCAGGAAATGATGATGCCATCCGATCAAGTGAACTCATGTGCCGAGTCATATGTGAAGCTGTAGAGGAAGGCCAATTAATAGCCTCAAAGAAACTCGGTAGTGAACCGCCTGTGCCAGAAGTGAACCAAGAGAGAACTGAAGAAGATGAAAAGGCGATAGCTGAGGAGCAAGAGCAGGCAAAAAAGGCTGCTGCAGAGGCATTCCGTGAAAAAGAAAAGAAAATAGCTGAAGAAATTGCATCCTCACCAGCCGAAGAATCGTCCGAACAAGAAAACCAAGAAACTAGTTAGAGGTATAACTATGGCAGATTTTACGGCGAAAGATGTTCAAAAGCTTAGGCAGGCATCCGGAGCAGGAATGATGGATGCTAAAAAAGCTCTTGATGAAGCTTCAGGAGACTTTGAAGCTGCCCTTCAAGGTTTACGTGAAAAAGGCCTTGCAAAAGCTGATAGTAGGAGCGACCGAGAGAGTTCTGACGGGGCAATTGCAGTCTCACGTGGAGAGTCGGCTGCTGCAATTGTAGAGCTGAAATCCGAGACAGACTTTTCTGCAAAAGCTGAAGACTTTCTTTCATTGGCTCAGGAGTTGGCAGATTTAGTTCTTGCTGAAGGAGATGAAGCGGTATCGCAGATTAATGATGCGATAGATGATTTAAGAATTGCGAAGAAAGAAAATATTCAGCTTGGGCTAGTGCGTAAAATCCAAGTTCCAGAAAATGCCATCATGGATGTTTATCTACACACCGATCAAGAGGGTAGGGGAATTAACGGGGTAGTAGTCGTTGCTGAAGGAATTTCAGAGGAAGACNTNCATGAAGTTGCACTCCATATTGCATTTGCAAAGCCAACNGCATTAAGCAGAGAAGAAGTNCCAGAGGAAGAGATAGCCAAAGAGCGAGAGAGCGCATTGGGAGTTACCAAAGCCGAAGGCAAACCCGAAGCAGCTTGGGAGAAAATAGTAGAGGGTCGAGTTTCTAAATGGCTTAGCGAGCGTGTTCTTCTTGAACAAGGTGTTTTTGGGGAGAAGGAAACCGTAGCGCAGCGAATTGGTAACGGGAAAATTGTGGAGTTTGCTCAGGCCTACATTGGAGAATAGTTTCAGATCATCTACTCTTGTCGAGATGCAAATTAAGCTAGCTCGTGGTAGCAATGAGNTAGCGGACTCGTAGAGGGCAAAATCACTGTGCAAAAAAAGACAACCAANTTACTAAATGGCCAATGGGGTCGAGTAGTGCTGAAAGTATCTGGTGAAGCCTTTGCCGGCGATGANGGGCACGGCATTGATGGGCATGTAGTTCAGGAAATAGCCCGTCAAATTGTTAAAGTCCGTTCCGAATTCGATGTCGAGCTAGCTGTCGTTGTAGGCGGAGGGAACATATGGAGAGGTATGGTTGGCACTGGCGCTGGGATGGATAGAGCCCAAGCCGATTATATGGGCATGTTAGCCACCGTGATAAATGGGTTGGCTCTGCAAGATACTCTGGAGCAGCTAGGTCAACCTACTCGAGTGCAAACTGCCATACATATGAGTCAGGTCGCTGAGCCATATATTCGCCGTCGTGCTATCCGACATTTGGAGAAAGGGCGAATCGTTATATTTGCTGCGGGAACAGGTAACCCATTCTTCACTACTGATACCACAGCAGCTTTACGAGCAGTAGAAATCGAAGCAGGGGCGCTACTAAAGGGAACTCATTCAGGAATTCAGGGAGTCTACGACGATGACCCAAGAACCAATCCAGATGCTGAATTATTAACCGAGATAACTTACATCGATGTATTGCAGAAAGGGTTAAAAGTTATGGACTCAACTGCTATTTCATTATGTATGGATAATGATTTGCCAATCGTGGTTTTTGACTTAATGGGAGATGGAAATGTCGGGTCCATCCTTGCAGGGGAAGCAGTAGGTACTGTTGTTAGATAGGGAAGGAAGACGATGAGCGAAGAGCTGATCGAATTAGTACTGCTAGAAATGAGAGAGAAGATGGCTAAGGCTGTTACTCGAACTCGTCAAGAATTTTCNTCTATTCGAACGGGAAGNCCTAGCCCTGCTTTAGTTGAAAAAATTCCTGTTGATTACTTCGGTAGTGAAGTCCCACTCCAACAACTAGCAAGTTTNTCAGTGCCTGAGGCNCAGCAGCTAGTTATTTCTCCNTTTGATAAAGGTGCCGTAGAAGCAATAGAAAAGGCTATCCANATAGCGGATTTAGGCATTAGCCCNTCGAACGATGGTTCTGTTCTTCGCCTTTCGTTTCCNCCACTTACCGAAGAACGNAGAAAANAGCTCGTAAAGGTAGTTCGGTCNTTAGCTGAGGAAGGTCGAGTGACNCTTAGNAATGTTCGAAGATCCTCTAGGCAGGANTTAGAGGCTCTAGTAAAAGATGGANAAGNNTCTTCCGATTCCGTAAAGAGGGCGGAAGAATCTGTGGACCAAATTACTAGAGAACACGAGAANGAAATAAACNNGGCTCTAGGGCANAAAGAAGAAGAGCTTTTAGAAGTATGAGATTTANTTAAAGGAGTGCGATGAATACATCTGATGAAAGAGACAATGAGGAGTCAGGCTTNGCAGATCGCCATGGNCTNCCCCACTGGACTGAAGAGGGGACAGGGGAAGTGCCTCGGGTTCCTTCNGANTCATCTGAGGGTTTAGATACATGGACCTCTTTAAGTTCCGGGCCTAAATGGGCTGATGACCCCGAAGGTGCCGCCATTTCTGAAGGAGAGTCAAGTCTTCAAGCTGCCCCGAAAAGAGTGGATCTCACTATTGGCGGGGGTCCGTCTTCCGAAGACTTCTTTTCATATGAACAAAGTAAAACNTTGCCNGAAGTAACTGATTCNATCATTNCNGAAGGAAAAAAATCCAGGCGAGGCGCTAGAGGAACTGGCGATCTCCTCACNCGAATAGCTACTGGGGTTGTTCTGGGNGGTGTAGCTATTCTCTGCCTAGCAATTAGTAAGCTTTTATCNCTTCTGCTTATCGCTGTTGTTCTACTNGCGGCATCAGCGGAGTTCTTTGGGAGCTTACGAAANGTCGGCTATCAGCCGGCCACCCTTCTTGGGATGGTTAGCGTAGTCGCTATGCCTCTAGCTGTGTATTGGAGAGGTGAAGGGGCTATGGGTCTTGTCCTCTTCCTTTCAATTGTTGCCGGTGTTTTGTGGTACCTCCTAGGGATAGGGGGTTCACGTCCTGTTCCTAACTTAGCGGTGGTTATTTTAGGCATAGTCTACATAGGGGTGCTGGGATCTTTTGGAGTGCTTCTTTTGGACTCCCCTGAAGGGCAAGGGCTATTACTAGCTGCAATTCTTCTTGCTGCTGGTTACGATATCGGTGGTTATTTTATTGGGCGAGTGCTAGGGCGCTCTCCGCTAACAGAAGTTAGTCCAAACAAAACAATCGAAGGATTGATCGGTGGCGCGATTTCCACCGTGGGTGTTTCTGTTCTCATATCGTTGTTTGATGTCGGGCCTTTTGATGGGACTCCTTTTGGTTTCAGCGATGCATTGATCGTAGGCATTGTTGTAGCCTTCATTGCGCCTATCGGTGATCTAGCGGAATCTCTCATTAAACGAGATCTAAGGATTAAGGATATGGGTACGATTCTTCCTGGGCATGGCGGAATCTTAGATCGGTGCGATGCGCTGCTATTCGTCCTTCCAACTGTTTATTTTATGGTGAAAGTTTTGGCTTAATCTGTCGGGCGATATCAAGAATCACTAAATAAACATCTATGCTTTTATATGAGGTAGAGATTATCAATGACTTCATTAGCGATATTTGGCTCCACGGGTTCAATCGGCGAACAGACACTTGATGTTGTTAGGGCTGATAGAGCCCGTTTCGAAATAAAGGTTTTGGCTGCCGGAAATTCGACTTCTCGGATACTTGAGCAAATCAACGAATTCAAACCTGAATTCGTGATCATGGCTGACTCTGATGCTGCTAAGAAAGTCCAAGATGCTTCTCCAGAAGTAGAAGTTGCTTGTGGAGAAAACGCATTAAGAGAAGCTGCAAGTACAGCTGAAGTTGTAGTTAATGCTGTCGTTGGCTTTGCAGGTTTGCCTGTCACGATGGAAGCGCTTAAGTCAGGGCGCAGACTCGCATTGGCGAATAAAGAATCTTTAATATCCGCAGGTCCAGTTGTTCAAATCGCAAGGAAAACTCCAGGGAGCGAACTTATCCCTGTAGATAGTGAACATTGTGCTCTTCACCAGTGCCTTTATGGAGGAAATAGCAATGCTGAAGATATAAATAAGCTTCTTGTTACTGCTAGTGGAGGTCCATTTCGTGAGTGGCACCCAGACGAATTATCCAATGTTAGAAAAGAAGATGCCCTTAAGCACCCGACGTGGAATATGGGTCCAAAAATTACAATCGATTCCTCTACCTTGATGAACAAAGGGTTGGAGGTGATTGAAGCTCATGAACTTTTTGATGTCGACTATGAGAAAATTGAAGTAGTTGTACATCCACAATCTGTCGTTCACTCAATGGTTGAATTCACTGATGGCTCTGTTCTGGCTCAGCTTTCTATGCCCGATATGCGCCTTCCCATTTCGTATGCCTTGTACTATCCAAACCGATCGCGAAAACTTCATGGCCAAATTAATTGGGATGAGCTATCTCAATTAACTTTTGAAACCCCTGATATGGATAAGTTCCCATGTTTAAGTCTTGCATACCATGCGGGTAAAGCTGGAAAGACAGCTCCAGCATGGCTGAATGCTGCTAATGAAGTAGCAGTTGAGGCATTCCTACAAGACAAGATTAAATGGAAAGAAATTGCTGAAGTGATTGAGCGGACTATGGAGTCATACCCTGCTTTTTCGGCTGATACGGAACAATCTATTTACGAAGCAGATGCAAGCTCCAGAAGAGTTGCCGAACAGTCTGTAGGTCGGATTTATGGACAAAACTGAAAACCTGAAGGCAAAAAACAAATGGAATGCGGCTAGCCGTTCTGATGCTGAACGAGAGCTGCGTGGCCCCAGCAATGGACGTGCTGGTGGGATACTAGTTATTCTTCTCCTTGCGTTGTTGGGTTTTTCTGCGGGATTCTCAGTCTTTATTGTCGTACTTTCTCTTCTTGTGATCCTTTTTCTCCATGAGCTAGGCCATTACCTTGTAGCAAAAAAAGCAGGTATGAAGGTGACAGAATTCTTTATTGGGTTCGGGCCTAAATTGTGGTCATTTCGTCGAGGGGAAACAGAGTATGGCATAAAGGCCATCCCAGCTGGCGCATATGTTCGGGTTATAGGAATGAATAATCTTGACCCAGTCCCGGAAGAAGATGAACCTCGGACCTACAGAAGAGCTCGGTTGCACGACCGACTTTTGCTAGCTAGTGCAGGCTCTCTGATGCATTTTTTNATTGCCATNGTATTGCTTTATTTCTTGCTGATAGGTAGTGGGATTCAAATTGANGAGTCCAAATGGAATGTNCGAGATGTTCTTTCAAACGGGCCTGCAGAACAGATNGGAATCCAAAAAGGTGATGAGATCATTGCTATCGGNGGATCTGAAATTACTACATGGGACGATCTNGTTTCAGTNNTTTCATCTTCACCAGGAGAGGAANCNACCTTTGAAATAAACCGAGACGGGCAGCGCCTTTTTTTNNCCGGGGTTGTTGGCTATAANCCAGATTCGATAGAGGAAAAAGGGTTTCTTGGTATTAGAAGAAGCTCTTTGGAGACAATTCGCGAAGGCCCATTAGAAGCNGTNCCAGANTCACTGACACAGTTNGGNACCCTTACGAAAGAGACGCTTGCCGGACTTGGCGATTTCTTTAGTCCCGCTGGGCTCAAGAGTTTCTTTAGCGATGTAGTTCAAACAAGCGAAGAGACTTCCCAGGNGTCAGAAACATCAATCAGCTCAGGCGGTCAACAGGAGGGCCGTGTTGTATCAGTTGTTGGGGCTACACGTATAGGGGCTGAATTAACTAATTCGGGATGGGNAGGNTTATTTGTATTTCTGATCACAATTAATGTTTTTATAGGATTTTTCAATTTAATTCCGCTTCTGCCTCTTGATGGTGGCCACATCGCTGTTGCACTTTATGAAGGGATACGAGGACTACGTAAACAGCGATACCACGCAGATGTTTCAAAACTTCTTCCACTTACTTATGCCGTTGTATTCTTATTAATTATTGTAGGTCTAGCAGCGGTATATCTTGATTTAAGAGACCCAATAGCATTGTAAGTCAATAGGATTAAGCATATGGAAGTTGCATCAATACCTAACCGGCGCCCAACCAAACAAATAATGGTAGGTGATGTTCCAGTCGGTGGAGGATCTCCTGTTTCTGTGCAGTCTATGACCACAACTAAGACCTCCGATGTAGAGGAAACGCTAAAGCAAATCTATGATTTAGCTGCAGCTGGAGCAGATATTGTTAGATGCACCTGCAACGACTTGGCTGCCGCAGAAGGGCTAGCCCATATCGTCCCCCGGTCGCCTGTACCGATTGTCGCCGATGTTCATAATCAATACAAGATGGCCCTAGCAGCAATAGCTTCTGGCGTTGATTGTCTGCGGTTGAACCCAGGGAATATCAGAAAAGTTGAACACATCAAAGCAGTAGCTATGGAAGCAGGCGAAAAGGGTATACCAATTCGTATTGGAGTGAATGGAGGTTCACTTCATCCTGATTTGTATAAAAAATATGGTGATACTGTTACTCCGGAGGCGATGGTTGAGTCGGCATTAAATGAGTTAGAGTACTTCCAAGATGTTGGCTTTGACATGGTAAAGATATCAGTCAAGGCGTCTAGCGTTCCATTAATGGTAGAGGCCTACCGTCAGCTCAGTAAGGTCACGGATTGCCCTCTTCATCTTGGTGTAACTGAAGCCGGACCTCCACCAGAGGGGTTAATAAAATCAACCGCTGGGATAGGAGCTCTCCTTATGGAAGGTATCGGGGATACAATCAGGTACTCCCTTACGGCAGATCCAGTTGAGGAAGCCAGAGCTGGAAGAAAGCTGCTTGAGTCACTTGGGCTTAGAGAGCTTCAGAATGTAGATCTGATCGCTTGTCCAAGCTGTGGAAGAGCCGAAGTAGATGTTTATGCATTAGCGGAAGAAGCCCAGAAAGTTTTTGCAACGAAAAAACTGCCCCTTCAAATTGCAATAATGGGTTGTGTGGTCAATGGCCCAGGTGAGGCNCGAGGGGCTGATCTGGGNATTGCAGCAGGCAACAAGAGGGGCCACTTGTTTGTGCAGGGAAGAAATGTTGCTGTGGTCGAAGAGAGTGAAATGGTAGAAGCGCTCGTGGAGTGGGCGGAGTACATCGTTGAGCATGGTGTCGATGCAGCTTTAGAACGTGTGGATCTTGAAAAAGCTGAAAAAGAAGCGGAAAAAGATCGCCAAAAGCTTCTTATAGATCAAGGTGATGATATTAATGACGGATTCCAGAAAGTGGATCTTATCAGAAAGATTTAGCTAAAAATAAACTCATAGTCGCTAACTCAAATATAAATTGCTCAGATCAGAAAAGTTCTACCGAAGAGATCGTATTCTCGGGTATAGTGAANGTCAGTCTTCAATCCTTAAGGAAAGAGGCGTGGGTTTCGCCCACGCCTTTCTTAGATATTGGGCTGTGATTAAGAAAATTGACTATGTAGGAGAACTATGAGCATCATTCGCCAGATTAATGACCTCACTGAATCTCTNCTTTCCGGAACAAAGTTTTCTCTTTACGATGTGGAGAGAAATGGAGGNAANCTAAAGGTCACAGTACAAGCTGAAGGCGGAGTTACCCTAGATGAACTTGCCGGAATCAATCGGCAAATTTCTAAAGCGCTAGATGTAAGTGACCCNATGCCTAATAAATACACATTAGAGGTTTCTAGTCCGGGGTTAGAGCGGAAATTAAGAACCCATGCTCATTTTGAAGGAGCTAAAGGCGAGATTGTTGGAGTTAAATTAGCCCCCCATGTTGAGGGTGATCGACGATTTAAAGGCCGACTTAACTCGGTTTCTAACGAATCGATATCTCTTGAAAATGAATCAGGTGAAGTTGTGGAAATTTCATTAAATGATATTTCGAAAGCTACAACAGTGTTTCTTTGGAAACAGGACCGGAAACCAGGGAAAGCTAATTCTAATGAAACGAAGATATTACAAGGATCTGGAATTAAGGAGTATGAGAAATGAACGCTGAAATGTTAGAGGCCATGCAGGCACTGGCCGTAGACAAAGGTATTTCCGTCGACAAGCTATTTGCTGTTTTAGCTGATGCGTTAGAATCTGCCTACAAGAAAATGCCTGACGCTCACGAGTATGCATGGGTAACCATAAATCCGGAAACCATGGAGTACCGAGTAATGGCGCAAGAGTTGGATGAAGATCTGGAACCAATCGGTGAAGAATTTGATGTTACTCCTGACAACTTCGGGCGCATTGCAGCTGTGACAACGAAACAGGTGCTAACTCAAAGAATTCGTGAAGAAGAACGAGAGCAAAAATATGAAGAATATGCCGGCCGGGAAGGGGACATCGTTACAGGGATTATTCAACAAAGCGATAGTCGGTATACGCTTCTTGACTTAGGTCGTGTTGAAGCGCTGCTACCGCGTGCTGAGCAGGTCCCAAACGAACGCCCGGACAGTAATACAAGAATAAAGGCATACATTGTTGAGGTGCGAAAAACTGCGAAAGGCCCGCAAATTGTTGTCAGTAGAACGCATCCTGGTTTAATTAAACGCCTGTTTGAACTTGAAGTTCCCGAAATAGCAGATGGCATTGTGGAAATCCGGTCATGTGCGAGGGAGCCCGGACATAGAACAAAAATTGCTGTCTGGTCAAATGACCCAAATGTGGATCCAGTAGGTGCTTGTGTTGGTGCAAGCGGGGCAAGAGTTCGAATGATCGTCAATGAATTGCGTGGTGAAAAGATAGATATTGTTCCATTCTCCGATGAACCCGAAGAGTTTGTCTCACGGGCACTTTCTCCAGCAAAGGTAAAAGAGGTTCGAACCGATTTAGAAACCGGTACTGCTGAAGTGATAGTGCCCGACTATCAGCTCTCTCTCGCTATCGGGAAAGATGGCCAGAATGCCAGACTCTCAGCCAGATTGACCGGTTGGCGCATAGATATCAAATCCGAAACTCAACTTGAAGAAGAAGAAGCATACGAGAAGGTCGATTGGGCCGAGGGTGAATGGGTTGTCGATCCTGACACTGGTGAGCAAGTGTGGCAACCTGCAGAGGGAGGCCCTGCAATTTCCGCCGAAGACTGGGCAGCAGGTTCCGAAGATGAAGAGGATGAGGTTGAGGAATCGGCTGAGGTCGAGGAAGCTGAGACTGAGGTTGAGGAATCGGCTGAGGTCCAGGAAGCTGAGACTGAGGTTGAGGAATCGGCTGAGGTCGAAGAAGTGAAGGAATAACCTTCTAATCGAAATAGGAATTTAAGAGAAAAGTTATTGAGAATAATAGCTATATACAGAACAGGTAGAAAAAGAACTTGCCAGCAAAAGTAAGAGTTTATGAGCTCGCTCGAGAGTTAGATGTAACGAATAAAGAAGTAATAGCGCTATGCGACTCTCTTGGCATAGATGCTAAAAGTCATTCCTCTAGTCTCGTTGAAGCGCAAGCAGATCGTGTTCGTAGAAAAGCCGAGTCTGAAGGGATAGCTGGAAGTCAATCAGCGAAACCGAAGCCAAGTGAAGAGAAATCACTAGATGTGAAAAAACCTGCTCCGGCGAAAAGTGTAGGATCGAACGCAGTAAGTTCTAAGAAGCCACCGAAAAAAAAGGCAGAAGCCNCTCCNCAGNCCNAAGAATCTGAGGCCACACCTGCTAAGCAAGTTATTAGCTCAAAGAAGTCTTCATCTCCTAAACCAGCGCCGGGNAGNACTCCAGACNATAAACAAANACCNCCTAAGNCCACTGAAAAGTCAGAAGTGGAACCACCTTCTNATAAACNNTCNGCTGACAAAGCTAAGACAGAGACACCNCAGNCTCCACCTGNCTCCCCAACTGGCAAAAANATTCCACCTCCTCCTTCTCCTAGNTCGGCATCAGGAAAACCCATACCTCCACCNCCAGGTAAAGGAGGACGAGGCCATATTAAANCTGANCGTGGNGCGCCTTCGTATCGGCCNCGGCCAGATGGTAAAGGCGCCGNNAGTGGGCAAAATCGCCCATCTGGNAGAAGGCCCGCCACTGGTGGTNCTGAACGTCCAGCTCGAGGTGCAGGTTTTNCTCCTTCAGGGCCTGNTGGCCCANCTCNAGGNAAGCCTGGGTCTGGGCGCTCTAGNGGCCGCCCAGGAGGNGGCCCTCCTCAGAGNCCNCAAAGAAAGAAGAAGAGTAGACGGCGCCGNCGACAAGAAGAATTACAGCCAATGGATGCGCCTGCGTACACTCCTGAAGACGCCCCAGTTCCAGAGGGTGAAGTAGTTATAGAAAGGGCTTCTTCCCCAATTGATATAGCTCCCAAATTAAATCGAACTACAGCCGACGTTGTTCGATACATGATGGAACAGGGAGAGATGGTAACTGCTACACAATCTTTAAGTGACGAAATGATCGAAATATTCGCTGCTGAAATCGGAGCTGAAGTTCGCCTAGTTAACCCAGGTGAAGAGCAGGAATTGGAGTTAAGGAAAAAACTCGAAGTTGAGCACGAAGACGTAGATTCTGACAAATCAGCTATTCGGCCACCAGTAGTAACAGTTATGGGGCATGTTGATCATGGGAAAACAAAACTGTTGGATCAGATTAGGAACGCGAATGTTGTAAGTGGCGAAGCTGGAGGGATCACACAGCATATTGGGGCTTATCAAATAAACAGAGGTGACTCAACTCTGACTTTCTTAGACACACCCGGTCACGCNGCGTTTACCGCNATGCGNGCGAGGGGNGCTAACGTCACAGATATTGTTGTTCTTGTAGTTGCAGCAGATGACGGNGTAATGCCTCAGACCATTGAAGCCATTAACCATGCAAAAGCAGCTGAAGTTCCAATAATCGTTGCTGTCAACAAGATTGATCTCGAAAGCGCCGACCCCCAACGAGTCCTAGCTGAACTTGCCGAACGAGAGTTAGTTCCTGAAGCATGGGGTGGGGATACCATTGTTATAGAGATATCGGCTTTGGAGAATATCGGTATAGACGATTTACTTGAGAATATATTGTTAGTTGCTGAACTCGAAGATCTTCTAGTTTCTGATGCTGGCCGTGGCCAAGGTGTTGTCCTTGAGTCTCATCTTGATATTGGGCGCGGGCCAGTNGCAACANTTCTCGTNCAGAAAGGAACAGTTAAAGTAGGAGAACCTCTTGTTGCTGGTTCATCATGGGGAAGAGTGAGGGCTTTGGTTTCTGATACTGGCGATCAGGTTGATTCTGCAGGCCCATCATCCCCAGTTCAGGTTTTAGGCTTATCTGATGTTGCTGTAGCTGGAGATGAATTCATTATTGCGCCGGACGAACGCACTGCGAGAGATGTGGCCGAAACAAGAGAACACTTTCAACGAGTTGCTTCTATAGGCCGCGACTCTTCTGCTGGTTTAACCGGTGGACGCCTCGAAGATCTTTTCACTCAAATCAGTTCAGGGGAGAAAGCCACGCTTAACTTGATTTTAAAGGCGGATGTTAATGGGTCGCTAGAAGCCGTAACTGAGAGCTTGAGGAAACTGGAAAGAGATGAAGTAAATATAGCTTTCGTTCATTCTGGAGTCGGTGCGATAACAGAAAATGATGTTCAACTGGCTGCCACATCTAATGCAACGGTTCTAGGTTTTAATGTTCGTCCGGATCGAAAAGCACGAGAAATAGCTGATCAAGAGAATGTAGAGATTCGAAATTATGAAATTATCTACAAGCTTTTGGAAGATATTGAATCTGCTATGGTCGGAATGCTAGTTCCAGAGTTTGAAGAAATTGTCACTGGTGAGGCTGAAGTTCGAGAGATATATAAGATCCCAAGAATTGGAGCTATAGCTGGGTGCTATGTCCTGAACGGTAAAATTACTCGGGGATCAAAAGTCCGGTTCCTACGTGAAGGAGTCATCATATGGAAAGGTGATGTCTCTTCCTTGAGGAGATTCAAAGAAGACGTAACTGAAGTTGCATCTGGATATGAATGCGGAATCGGTTTGTCGGATTTCCAAGATCTAAAAAATGGAGACATTATTGAAACTTTCGATGAGCGTGAGATTACACCAACGTGATCATAGGGTTTGTCGAAATTTAACTTGTAGATAGGGTATCTTGCTATGGCTAGACGAAGGTCAAACAGAACTCGGGAATACCAGCGCAGTGCGAGGTTGAATGAGTTACTTCGAGAAATTATTGCCGAAGAGCTTGAGCGAGTAGATGATGATCGACTTGATTGGGTGAGTGTGGTTTCTGTAGAAGTTGATAATGAGCTAACGAAAGCGCGCGTCTATCTATCTTCGCTTGAAGAGAATGAGGATGAAATTGTCAAAGTGCTTTCTGAATATCGAGGTCAGTTTCGGAAAGTTATTGGAAGGTCAGCGCGTATCCGCCGTGTGCCAGACCTTGTATTTATGATCGATCCGTCTATAAGAAGCGGAAATCGTATTGAAGAGATCCTTTCCGAACTAGACATCGCGGAGTCTGAAGGTGAATGAAAAAAAATCACAAAAAAGTGGTTTCGTAGTCGTAGATAAAGAACCTGGTTGGACAAGCCATGATGTTGTGGCTCGAACACGCAAGAAATTAAATATGCGCAAAGTCGGCCACTCGGGTACCTTAGATCCTCCAGCAACAGGAGTTCTTATTCTTGGGGTAGGGAAGGCAACAAGATTACTTAAATATATTACTGACTTACCGAAACGTTATACAGCAACTATGGTTCTCGGTGCGGAAACTTCAACGTTAGACGCGGAAGGTGAGATTACGAGTACCCAGAGCACAGAAGGGGTTTGCCTGAAAAATCTTCAAGAAGCAGGTACTCAATTCACAGGAGATATTCTTCAAATTCCCCCAATGGTCTCAGCAGTAAAGGTCGATGGTAAGCGATTATATGAAATTGCACGTGAGGGTAAGGAAGTGGAAAGAAAACCCCGATCAGTCAGTATCTATGAACTTTCCATCGAAAAAACTGCTGTGAAGGATATTTATAGAATTAGTGTTACCTGTGGTTCCGGAACTTATATTCGTTCTCTTGTCTCCGACATAGCCCGAGCTGCTGGGACAGTCGCACACGTAGGAGACCTGAGACGAAATTCTATAGGGTCATTTAACGAGTCGGATGCAAGCCCTATTGAAGAGATTGATATTATCGGAATGATCGAGGGCTTGAAGGACTATTCCCAGATTACTGTTGATGAGAAAGACGCAGCCCTGATCCGAGTTGGAAATGTCTTTGAAGAAACCCATTTTCGACTTCAAGGTGTACCCGAGCCCTGGATATTTATAGATGAGCAAGGAAATCTTTTGGCTGTCTACAAATCACATAAGGGTAAGACAATAAAGCCTGACGTAGTTATCCCGCAAGATAACGACTAGAAAAAATGGGATATAGATAGGAACGAACGCGAGNGGTCGGTACTGTTTCAACATGGCAATACAAATAATTAATGATCAATCGAGCATTCCGGACAATGCTCAAGGGACTGCAGCCACGATAGGAGTGTACGACGGCGTTCACCTAGGACATTGCCANCTCCTTTCCCAACTTCGAGAGAAGTCCAAAGNGCAAGGCCTTNCCACCGCAGTTATTACCTTTGATCAACANCCGACGAGGGTNACCAGTCCTGAAAATGCTCCGAAACTNTTAACATCTTTTTCCCAAAAGATGGAACTATTTGAATCGCAAGNAATTGATTACGCNTACATCATAAAGTTTGANAAGAGGCGNTCAATGACTCCAGCAGCAGAATTCTTCCATTCAGTNTTCGTNGAAGGTGTTAAAGCAAAGGCCATTATTGTGGGAGAAGATTTCCAATTTGGCCATAATCGAGAAGGGGACGTAGCTTTTCTAAAACGAGAAGGAGCTAAGGAAGATATTGAGGTTCAGGGTTTGCATCTCTTCCGGCATTCATCCTCACCAGATATTGTGGTCTCATCAACAGCGATTCGGATGAAGCTGGCTGATGGAGATATGCAAATGGCTGCAGAAATGCTAGGTCGCCGATTCGAGCTTGAGGGAACTGTTGTGGAAGGGGACAAGCGAGGTCGACAAATAGGTTTTCCAACGGCAAATTTATCTATTCCTGAAGAAATGCTGCTACCTAAAGATGGAGTTTATGCATGCTGGTACTACCGCCCCGACGGCTCGAGACACATGGCAGCTGTAAATATTGGCCTCCGACCAACCTTTCAAACAAATGACAGTAAATCTATTCTTGAAGCGCACCTTATCGGTTTTGACGGAGATCTATATGGAGAATCAGGCCAGATAGAGTTTGTGGAGTATCTAAGAGAAGAGCGGCAATTTGATGGGGTCGATGCTCTTGCTGCTCAATTAAAATCGGATGTTCAAGCTTCCCAATCCATACTGGGAGCCGTTTAACTCTATAAAAATAGTTCTTAGGTGTAGTTTCTTCTCTACGCTGGTAGCCTTCGATCGTTCAATAAAGATTATTTTTTTGAGAACATTTGCTCTTTCGTTCGGAAATCGGCGATTGGGCAGGGTAAAAGACCCGAAGGGAAAAATTTAACGATGGCAGCTAACCTCCCCCCGAAAAACGAAACAATTGGAAAACACCGTCTTCATGAGTCGGATACTGGATCTCCAGAAGTTCAGATTGCGTTATTAACTGACCGAATTGACCATTTGACTGAGCACTTAAAGGTTCATAAAAAAGATCACCATAGTCGACGAGGTTTGCTTATGTTGGTAGGGCGTCGTCGTCGAATGCTTGACTATGTCAGAAAGAATGATGTAGAGCGTTATAGGGAAATCATCTCAGCGCTTGGTCTTCGTCGGTAGTCATAAGTCATCACTTCAGGGTTTATCTGGTAGAAATCGGATACCCTAGAAATAGAAATAGTAAACTACTATAAGGAATGAATAAAAAAACAATCCCGCTGCGATAAGTCAGCTGCCAGTTGAAGCGGCCTGAGTATTCTTTTATTTGGGCCTCTTCAACTGGGAAGTTGAACTCTGCAGCTGGTGGTCACCGGAACGTCCGGAGCCAAAGATTAAGGCATTTGCCTTGAAAAGGAGTTCAAATGGCTGAAGCCATTTCAGTATCTAGCGCTATAGGCGCCGAAGAGAAAGTATTATCATTAGAAACCGGCGTCCTTGCTGGTCAAGCTAATGGTGCGGTTGTAGTGACCATAGGGAGAACCAAGGTTCTTGTCACTGCCACATCTAATAAAAATGTCCGACCCGGAACTGATTTTTTCCCACTTACAGTTGATTTCGAAGAGAGAAATTATGCAGCAGGGAAAATACCNGGTTCTTTCTTCCGAAGAGAAGGAAGAGCAAGCGAAACAGCNATCTTAGCTTGCCGNCTGACTGACAGGCCTCTAAGACCTTTNTTTCCAGAAGGATTTAGAAATGATGTACACATAGTAGCGACGGTTCTTGGAGCTGATCAGGAGAATCCATATGATGTACCAGCTATTAATGCTGCTTCAGCAGCACTGTGTATTTCGGGTATACCTTTTCAGGGCCCACTTGGATGTGTCCGAATTGCGTATGACCAGAACGGAGAATGGATTTCTCTTCCGACATATGAGGAGGGGGAAGAATCAACATTTGAAATGGTTGTTGCAGGCCGATTGCTTGATGATGGCGACGTAGCTGTCATGATGGTGGAAGCTGGAGGAACACCTGAGTCCTGGAAGTATTACGAAGAAGGCGCTCCAAAAGTTGATGAAGGTGTCCTTGCTGCAGGATTAGAGTTTGCTAAAGGGCCGATTAAAGACGCTATTTCTCTTCAATCAGAATTAGTTCAGGCTGCTGGGGCAAAGGAAACTATGGAAGTAGAGGTAGCTGTCGACTACAGCGAAGAGATTTATGCTGCTGTTGAAGAGAAAGGCGCAGATTTAATCGCCGAAAGCCAGAAGATAGCTGATAAATCGGCAAGAGGTGAAGCCGAGGCTCTTGCAGTCTCGAAGATCAAAGAAGACCTATCAGGAACATTCGATGATGAAGATGCCGAAAAGCAGATTGGTTCGGCAATCCGTTCTTTAACCAAAAGCATAGTCAGAAAGAGGATCGTAGAAGAGGGCCTTAGAATAGACGGAAGAACTCCGGCTGACCTTCGCCCTGTATCCAGCGATGTTGGGATGATCCCTACCGCTCATGGTTCCGGACTTTTCCAACGTGGCGAAACTCAAGTTCTCAATATCACTACTTTGGGAACGAAGAGAATGGATCAAATGATCGATGGGATAGATCCCATAACTCGTAAGCGGTATATGCATCATTACAATTTCCCACCGTTTTCGACAGGTGAAGCAGGATTTATGCGTGGCCCAAAGCGNCGCGAAATCGGCCATGGNGCTCTTGCTGAGCGTGCCCTTCTTCCAGTTATTCCAAGTGAAGAAGAATGGCCCTATACCCTCCGACTTGTCTCGGAAGTTATGTCATCAAATGGATCTTCATCTATGGCTTCCGTTTGCTCTTCAAGCCTATCTCTGATGGATGCGGGAGTTCCTATTAAAGCTCCTGTGGCTGGTATCGCTATGGGGCTTGTTTATGCTGAAGGAAAATACACGGCATTAACTGATATTCTCGGAGCCGAAGATGCATTTGGAGATATGGACTTTAAAGTAGCCGGAACATCCGACTTCATCACAGCCCTTCAATTAGATACAAAGATTGATGGTATCCCCGCAGAAGTTTTAGCTGCTGCTCTTAACCAAGCGAAAGAAGCTCGATTGGCAATCCTTGATGTGATGAAAGCAGCAATCTCCGAACCTCGAGATGACGTTAGTGATGTAGCGCCAAAGATNATTAGCTTCGAGATACCACTCGATAAGATAGGTGAGGTTATCGGCCCCAAAGGTAAGGTAATTAATGCNATGCAGCAGGAGACTGGTGCGGAGATCATCGTTGATGATGATGGANTTGTNGGCACCGTAGCTATAGCCGGAACTGAT
Source organism: Acidimicrobiaceae bacterium (assembly GCA_002703045.1). Classification (GTDB taxonomy): domain Bacteria; phylum Actinomycetota; class Acidimicrobiia; order Acidimicrobiales; family UBA8592; genus UBA8592. The sequence continues at coordinate 5,244 of PAEG01000043.1, read as the reverse complement.
CGTGATGCGGTTTACGAAGCTGAACGCCAAATTAACNTAATCCTTGACCCTCCGACAGCTGATGTGGGGGAGACCTACGCAGGTAAAGTTGTTAATATTACTAATTTTGGAGCGTTTGTTAATATTCTTCCTGGNCGAGACGGGTTNNTNCATATTTCCAAAATCGGAGGGAATAAGCGCATTAACAAGGTCGAAGATGTGCTCGAATTAGGTCAAGAAGTGGAAGTTCGCGTTGAAGACATTGATCCAAACGGAAAGATAAGCCTAGTTCCCGTAGACGGTGNTTCATCTAAAGGAAAGGTTGACGATGGGAATGATAACGATGAGAAAATTCCTGAAAAGACCGAAGGTAAAAATGAATCAACCGATGATGATGCTAGAAGCTTTGAGGATGAGTTTGAAGAAGATTTAGTCGCTGATCTCGGTGATTTAGGACCTCAAGCTGTGGGTAGAAGGAATTCTGGTAACAACTCAAATCGTAAAGGTAAAGGACGAGGTGGGAGAAACAGATAGTTTCTCTCTGCTTCCCTTTATAGAGCAGAACAATCACATCATTTCGAGTAATTAGCGCACAGTGCCCTCGCCACCGTGGCACAATCATAGTATGACTATAAAAGTTGGAGTACTAGGTGCATCAGGACGCATGGGTTCAGAGGTGTGTAGAGCTGTCATCAATGACCTTGATACTTCACTAGTATCAGCGATAGATCAGATGAATGTTGGCGAAAATGTAACTGGTTCTGATGTGAGCATTACCGACGATTTTTCGGCACTGGAAGATGCTGACGTAATAGTGGATTTCACAGTTTCTGATTCGGCTCGGGAGAATCTGCAACGTGTGGCGAAAGCAGGGATTCATGCCGTAGTAGGAACTACAGGATTAACGGAATCAGACATAGCAACACTAGGCAGCTTGTTTCAACATAGTAATTGTTTCGTAGCCTCAAATTTTGCTATCAGTGCTGTTTTGATGATGCGCTTTGCGGAAATAGCGGCCCCACATTTCAATAACGTTGAAATCATCGAGTATCACCACAACTCAAAGATTGACGCTCCATCAGGCACAGCGCTAACAACAGCTGAGCGAATAAGTGCATCATCTTCCGAATGGGAGAGAAGCTCTACAAGTAACCGCATACTTGAGGGAGCTAGAGGGGGAATGACGGAAGACGGTATTTCAATACACAGTGTTCGAATGGAAGGGATGGTGGCTCACCAAGATGTGATTTTTGGAACAGAAGGACAGACGCTTACTATCCGTCAAGACAGTTATGACCGCTCATCATTTATGCCTGGGGTGTTACTAGCAGTTAAAAAAGTGGGGGACTTTCCTGGCGTCACGCTAGGACTTGAAGCACTGCTCAACCTATGAGGAAAGCGATTGTTCATGTTTTGATAGGAGCTGCTGTAATCGTCATGATCTTTATGGGGCTCTGGCAGCTAGATCGGCTGGACACTAAGCAGAAATTAAATCAAGAAGTAAAAGAAAGAACAGCCGCTACTCTTTTACCGATAGAAGAAGTAGTTGCAGCAAATGATCAATGGGCAGTTGGTGAATCTCTAAAATTTAGAAGAGTTGCTGCCACAGGTGAGTATCGAGATGAGGACAGTGTCCTGATAAGGAACCGCTCGCTAAACGGGGCTCCAGGGTATTGGATCCTAACCCCCCTCTTCATTAAGGAAGACCTAGCAGTCATTGTCAATAGGGGATGGATTCCACTAAGCGCAGAAGACTTTTCTCCCGAAACATTCGGAGAGGTCCGGATCAGTGGCCTGATTAGAGAAACGACAGAAGCATCTGGTTTGCAAAAAAGTGATAGTCCGGATGGTGTCTTAGAAAGCTTTGGCCGAGTAGACCTCAAGCGATATCAAGAACAATTGAGCTATGGGATATATCCTGTTTTNATTCAACTNGANTTCCAAGAGCCGGAAACTCAAGATCAAGGCNTACCNCTTAAGCTCGAAATTCCCAATTTTGATGACGGCCCCCACCTCAATTATGCANTCCANTGGTTCTGTTTTGCTGCAGTATTTGCTATTGGATATCCAGTTGTTTTATGGCGAAATAAGAAAAAAGCCGGAGGAAAAGCTAAACATTCAGAGATTCCAATCGACTATCTTTAGTTGCATATTCGTAAAGAACTACTTCAAAGCGCTGCTATTCTCAAAGTAATGGCTTGTTAACGAAAGGCAACAATGGCTCGATTCGGTAAAGTTTTAACCGCTATGGTTACGCCCTTCGGCGAATCAGGAGATTTAGATCTTAGTGTTGCCGCATCTCTTGCAAATTGGCTTATAGCTAATGGGAACGATGGTCTAGTTATAGCTGGAACNACAGGAGAATCACCCACCCTAACTCATGACGAGCAAACTGAATTGATCGCAACCGTAGTGAATGCAGTTGACGCTCCTGTAATCGCAGGAGCTGGTAGTAATGANACCAGTGCTGCTATCGAGCTAACTCAAAAAGCAGATCAGGCTGGTGCNTCCGCAATTTTAAGCGTAACCCCCTATTATAACCGACCNTCNCAAGCNGGATTATTGGATCATTTCCGAGCGATAGCAGGAGCGACNGAACTTCCTATAGTTCTCTATGACATACCCGCTCGAAGTGGAAGAAAAATTGAAACTGAGACTCTACTTGAACTTGCACATACTGTAGATAATATTGTGGCCCTCAAAGANGCAGCTGGAGANCCATCGGAAACAGCNTATTTCTTGTCAGNAGCCCCCAAAGATTTTGAAGTATATTCNGGCGACGATTCATTAACTTTGCCACTTATGGCCATTGGNGCAGTGGGAGTTGTCGGTGTAGCTACCCATTGGACAGGATCTGAGCATCAAAAAATGATGCTNGCTATCGAAAACGGGAATCTTGAAGAAGCAGGAAGAATAAACGCAAACTTACAGAANTCNTTTCTATATGAGTCATCTCTNGAAGCTCCCAACCCAATCCCAGCNAAGGTAATGATGGAGTTAATCGGATTTCAGGTAGGAAAAGGGCGCCCTCCAATGCATTCTGTGCCACCTAACCTCCGNGACCTAGCAGCAAAAGTTTTAGCAGAAACTGAAATTGGGAAAAGTATCGAGCCAGATCGATCAGGAGACTAATCCCAAAACTATGGAAAAAGTACGAGTAACCTTTCTGGGAGGTTTAGGGGATATCGGTAGGAATTGTGCCGCTATCGAGACCCTAAACCAGATACTAATTCTAGATTGTGGTCAACTATTCCCTGATGAATATATGCCTGGAGCAAATTCAGTGCTTCCTGACCTGCCATACCTTTTGGATAGAAAAGAAAAGATCGTTGGATGTATAACGACTCATGCCCACGAAGACCATATCGGAGCTCTTCCTTATCTCCTTGAACATATAGAACTCCCTATCTACGGCTCGTCATTTACTCTTGGAATGATCAGAAATCGGTTAGAGGAGCGCCAACTCCTAAATCGTTGTGAGTTAATAGAGGTAAGTGACGGTGAAAAGATCTCTATTGGGGATTTCCCCTGCGAGTTTTTACCTGTAACTCATTCGGTTCCTGCAGGTTTAATATCTGCAATCGAAACCCCTCAAGGCTTAATCCTTCACTCCAGTGACTTCAAGTTAGACTTAGATCCCGTCGATGGCCGACTAACTGATTTAAATCGAATCGCTGAACTTTCCANGGATCCAGGTATCCGCCTCTTACTTTGTGATTCAACGAATTCAGATATGCCTGGAAGCACCATTTCCGAGTCCGATATCGCTATTTCTTTGGATAAGGCATTTAAATCCAATGAAAATAACCGAATNATTACAGCATGCTTTGCAAGTCACATCCATCGGGTCGAGCAAATTGCTATAACAGCAATTAACGCAGGGAGAAAAATTTCCACATTGGGGCTATCAATGAAAAAAAATCTTTCCCTAGCCCGCCAGTTGGGAATCCTAGAAATTAAAGAAGAGCACCTCGTAGATATTGAGGATATTCGTGACTACCCTCCACACGAAATATGCATCATCAGTACTGGAACACAGGCTGAGCCTCGTTCGGCTTTAGCTATGGCCGCAACTGGGCAAAGCCGTTGGATCTCCATAGGTGAACGGGACTCAGTTATCCTATCGTCGAGGGCCATCCCTGGGAATGAAGAGCGTGTAGGAAAAATGATAAATGACCTCATGAAGCGAGGCGCANATGTTTTGCATTCAGACCATCTAGGACTTCACACTTCGGGGCATGGGAACCAGGAAGAGCTTCGATCACTTCATCAGGCCTCCAATCCGGAGTGGTTCGTTCCAGTTCACGGAGAATATAGGCACCTAGTTGCTCATCAAGACCTAGCTATTGAGATAGGTATGTCTCCCGAAAGAATTCTCCTCGCTACAGANGGCGACCAGATTGANCTTAGTNACGACGGAATGNAACTTGTAGAAAAAGTTACTNCAGGGGGTTACCCATTTGTGCANGGGAGGATCCTTGAATATGAACACCAAATATTCTCTGATAGAAGNATTCTCGGGAAAGAAGGATTCGTAATTGCAACAGTGCAGATTTCNAAAAAAGATAATGANATTCTCGGAGANCCACAGATTGTCAGNAAAGGCTGGNTNAGTGCTCANGCTGCGAACAGNCTTGAAGAAGAGATNGCAATTGCGGTCAAAAAAGGNGTTCAAAANANACTTCNTANCGNAGANGTAACAGATCAAGATTTAGAGCANCGNGTNAGNAGAATCACNGGGAGTCTNGTAAATGAATTAACAGGTCGTAGGCCTATGATTGTNCCTATCGTTCGAAAAGTATGANCAAAAATTTTTGCTNTTAACCATAGGTTAGGTTGCTGATAGGGCACCCCGAAATGTCCTATAGTTAGTATTAACGTTTAACTATCAACAAACCTGAAAGAATTCTCAGCACAAGAATCAGAAGTTGGCAAAGAGTTTAAAGAAATGAAAAAAACCCCATCCAAGAATTCGCAACCATCAAAGAAAGCTTCGATGCCGCCGTTGTTAAATGGCTTAAGTAAAGCGGCGGGGAAAGCTTTTTCTGGACATAAATCGGACATCTTAGGACTTGCATTTTTGGTTATCGGCCTTTTGTCCACTCTCGGTCTGTACTTTGACCTTGCTGGGGTAGTAGGAAAAATACTAGGCCCTTGGATTTTCTTGTCCTGCTTTGGGTCGGTGGGTTACGCTGCACCAGTTTCGCTCATTGCCGCTGGCTTAGCTCTGTCATTCTACTCACCTAAGAATGAGACCGAAGCAGA
>PAEG01000042.1 GCA_002703045.1 Acidimicrobiaceae bacterium | reverse complement strand
GAAGGCCTACGTCAATTGGACTACTCGAAGCCGTTAAGCGCTATGCGAAACTATCTTACCGCTATGAAAAATTCGCCCTATACATCGGTGCCACCCTCAGAGGACCCCCCATGCGTTCTTGCAGCGCTAGGTCCGAAAATGATGGAACTCGCTGCGGAAATGACAGACGGAGCTCACCCCTACTGGACGACTCCAGAGCACACCGCGCAAGCCCGAGAACTTCTTGGAAAAGACAAGATGCTTTGCGTGGAGCAAAAAGTTGCATTTACTTCAGACAAAGAAGTCGCTTACCAAACAGTGCGTACAGAATTAGCTCGATACATACATCTCCCGAATTATCGAAATAACTGGAAGAGACTTGGATTCAGTGAAGAGGAGATAGATGCAACTTCTGATCGCTTTATCGATGAACTGGTTGCTTGGGGAACACTGGATCAAATAAATGAACGCTTAAATGAGCACGAAGAAGCAGGTGCTTCCCACATTTGCATACAGCCCTTAGCAGTGCACGGGGAATTCGGAAACCCGCATTGGGAAGCATTAGAAGCATTATCGCCGAATAGCTGAGTAAATGCGTAAATCCCTGAATAGAAATGGATTATTGACGCGAGATGTCGTTCTTCTTCTCTCAGCAGGTCTCGCTTATTTTGTCGTTGCTGGTATCTCATTCCCCGTTTTGCCTCGACTTGTAAAACAAGAATTAAACGGAGGTGAATTTGAAATAGGACTTGCTTTCGGTGTGATGGGGCTTGGGATGTTAGCTATGCGGCCTCTAGTCGGATTCCTTGCTGACAAGTATGGAAGAAAGCAGCTAATAATCGTTGGAGCAATAGTAATTATCATCACCCAGCTACTCCATGTTCCAGCCGCCAAATCCAGTTTGGGGATGTTGCTCCTTGTTCGCTTTGTCCTTGGGTTGGGAAGTTCAGCGATGTACGTTGGGCAAGCTACAACGGCGACGGAGTTGCCACCAAAGAGTCGTAGCGGTGAAATATTTTCGCTCTTTAATGTCTCAGTGGTAGCCGGTTTCGCCGTCGGCCCGGTAGTAGGAGAAATCACACTCCAGAGGGAAGGGTTTAGCACCGCATTTGCTGTAGCGGCATTATTCGCTTTTTTGTGTCTGCTTCTTGGGCTCTTTCTTCCAGAAACTAAACCTCAAGGGGTCAAGGCTCATTTTGAAGGTGTGAAAAGTCTCATTCATCCCATAGCGGTCCGAGCAGGTGTCGTTTCATTTCTTCTCTTCGGCGCTTTCCTCTCGTTCAACGCGTTCATTACTCCGTTTGCAGAATCAATGGGTGTCTCAACTGTGCGGTGGATTCTATTAAGTTATGCATTGACTTCTGTTCTCACGCGGTTTTTTGGGGGAAGGTTAATCGATACAGTCGATCGGAGAACTTTAGGGTCGTGCTCTCATGTCATCGTGATAATAGGGCTGTTAGTACTTGTTGTTTTCAATAACCATCCATCTTTGTATGTTGGAGGGATCATTATGGCCATCGGGCTATCGTTTAACGTTCCACTGATGATTGTTATTGCCGCAGACAGTGCATCTCCAGATGAACGATCTCGAGTTGTGGCGACAGTTATTGTGTTTGGCGATCTGGCAAATAGTTTTGCAGCATTCGGATTTGGGGCTCTAGCAGATGTTATCGGTTATCGGGGCATGTATGGAATAGTGGCTGCAATGGTAGCTTTCGCGGCTCTGCTTTATAGATCAAGGTTCACTGCGCCGCTCACTGGTATCCACAGGGCAAACTAATTATTGGGAATCTCCATCTCCAACAGAATCAACGGATTTTGGCCTAGGAAAACTTGCCATAAGCGAATTCGTAACAGATCCATCCACCACAAGCTGATTGCCGTTTATGTAGGCGCCTTCATCAGAACATAGAAAAATAACAGCAGACGCTATATCTTCGACTGTTCCCAGACGGCCTGAAGGAACACGCTCTTCACGTGTAGATCTAATCTCAAGATCTTGAAATATAGGCGCAGACATACCTCCATCGATAAATCCAGGAGCAACAGAGTTCACTCTTATACCGAATTCCCCCCATTCGACCGACATTTGTCTTGTTAGCAGATGCAGGCCAGCTTTGGCCGCCCCATAGGAGCCTCCATTAACGTTTGGTTGGATACCTGCAATAGAAGTCATGTTAACTATCGAACCGCCACCATTATGCCTCATCCGCTTAGCCACCACTTGAGAACAGATAAACACGCCCGTTAGGTTTACCTCAAGAACTGACATCCAATCATCTATGCTCAAATCGATTAACGGCCCAAATCTCACAATCCCAGCATTGTTGACCAAAGCATCAGGTGCTTCTCCAAATATCTCTAGGGCCTGCTCAATCTGACCTGGGTCTGTAGTGGACGCATGGAGGGCAACCCCATTGGTTAGAGAACTAGCAACGGCTTCTGCTGCCTCATTATTGACATCTAAAACACCTACTTTGTAGCCTGCATCATCCGCCCGTCTAGCTATCGACTCTCCGATGCCAGCTCCTGCGCCTGTCACGATTATTGATTTACTCACGTAGCCTCCTAATAGAGTTTCGGGTACAACATTCCTTGGTCATGTAGGGATCTCATTCCCATCGCTGTCGAAAACGGATAGAGCCCGACTTGGGCAGTTTCTAGCAACGCGAATACAGTCCTCATCACTAAGCGCACTCTCACCCTTCAGAGAAGCAAGCTCGTCATCGTCAAATTCAAAAACTGTAGGATAATCAGCAACACACTTACCTGAGCTCATACAATCGTCGACATCCAAATGNATNCGGTAGCCCACTACTGATCCTCCAAGACATATTGAACAGCTGTTCGGCTATCAATTATTGGAGCGATCAAATCAGCAATNACTTCTTGATGNTTNGCGTGCCCNGCATACGTTTCATAATCAGNCTCNGAAACAAAATCTCCCACTACGACTANGTCATAGTTGTCACTNCGAGAACCGGCATTAAANCCGACNGANTAGGATACGACCTCATNNATNTGATCAGGGAGTGCTCGAATTCCTTCATACGCACGGTTTTTTTGATCNTCCGTTATCCCACTTTTAAATCTAAGCATTACACAATGCCGAAACATTCGTTCCTCCATTTGTAGTCTTACCTTATTCTATGATCTAACCTTATATCATGCCTGCTGAAATACTTATTACGAATGGAATGCTAGTCGATGGTAACGGGACTCCACCAGCGCCAAATACTTCCCTTTGGATTAGTGACGGAAAAATATCAGGTATCGGTAACGAAAATGACTTTAAAGTTGCGGCCGACGCCGAACTGATCGATGCAACTGGTAAAACGATAATGCCTGGACTAATTGATTCTCACCTCCATTCCACTTTTGATGATGTCCAGTCAAACGATGAGCTATTTTTTCATCGTGATCCTGTAATGTCGGCCCTCGTTACATCGCAGAATCTTCAAAAAATGCTCCGGTCAGGAGTCACCAGTTTTGTTGACCCTGATACGGCTCATGGCATCGGACCATCCATTAGAAACGCTATTGAAGCAGGAGTTATTGAGGGGCCGAGAATGAAAACAGGTGTTCAAGCCTTACTCACTGCGGTTGGAGGAACTGCTGGGCATTTAATACCCGATGAAGGCACCGTTGGGTATGCACAAATCGTAAACTCTGTTGACGAAGTTATTATGTGGACCCGTCGACACATAAAGTATGGGGCTGATTGGATAAAGCTGCATGCGACTGGGTCCCTACCAGGACGGGCCGGAGAGCTTATGGTCTGGAGTAGGGAAGAGGTCCGAGCAGCATGTAACGCTGCAAAGGATCTAGAAGTTCCGGTCATGGCTCATTGTAGAAACCCAGAGAGCGTCAAGATATGTGCTGAAGAAGGGGTTTCCCTCATTCTTCACGCCTCATTTATGGATGACGAAGGGCTAGAAGCCGTAATTGAAAATGATGTAGCTATTTGCCCAACATTCACATTTCTAGCTAACTTGGCTGATTTTGGATCAAAGGTTGGCGCTAGTCCTGGGATGGAAGACATATTCCGAGGTGAAATTGAACAAACTGCAAAAATGATTCGAAAGGCCTACGACGCAGGGATTCGGCTCGTGTCTGGTTCAGAAAGCGGTTTCGCTCTAACTCCATATGGGCACTGGCACGCTCGAGAACTAGAAATCTTTGTGGAGGTTCTTGATCTCAGCGAAGTCGAAGCGATTACTACTGCAACGAAAAATGGAGCCTGGACAATGCGTATGGAGGATAGCCTCGGAACTCTTGAAGAAGGAAAACTCGCTGATGTAATAGTNGTAGATGGCGATGTGACCTCAGATATCAAGATTCTAAATGACAAATCCCGACTGGACGAAGTAATTTCTCGAGGTGTTCGCGTCGATCTAAACAGTCCGTGGCCCGTGCATCAAAGNATTCCCGGTTGGAAAGTTGGAAACTGGGCAGGAGAAATTCTTACCTGGGAGAAGGCCTACGAATAGACTTAGCAAACTTTTACAACTTTGCATTTCCTAGTCGAGAACGCCATTCACCCAAGTCAACATAATCTCGGACAGAGACTATCGAAGATGTTTCGAGATCGAAGTCGAAAACCCCATTACATCTCACCGAATATTCAGTCTGATCAATCCAAAATCGGTCAATTCTTTCAATCCACCCTCTGGTTCCTTCAAATGAAGAAGATACGATATCCCATTTAATTTGAGAACTGCGCCGAACAATAGTTTCGAATATCGAACGTATTTCAGAAATACCAACTGCAGCAGGATGAGGGACATTCTGCCAGCTCGACTGATCAGTAAAACTTTGAAGAATGCGGTCGATATCACACGATTCCATAGAGTCTAGAAACGTTTCGAATATTTCATTTGGATTACTCATGTTTCAGAACCTATCCTTTCTTCTAGTGGTTGCAAATACTCTGAGGGAAATATAATGATCGAGCTATCTAACTGGTTGCATGTCAAGGAAGCCTTCAGGTCAAAGCACCTTCGACAGGCCGGTTACACAGAAGGTGCAATCGTTATGGAAGGTACCCTACTTGATCTTCATGGATTACAGCATCGAGAACGCAGAAGGTTAGAGAATCGTTTATTTAGGAGAGAAATCTTCAGTTACTGGGAACACGAGGTACTTGGTGAAACGATTGACGCGACCATGAAACCTTTCGTCGAAAAAGGTACAGGGGACCTTGCTCAAATTGGATATCGGTGCGCGATGAATCTTACAGCGACGATTGCCGGAATAGACCAAGACCCTCGCAATGAAGATCAGACAGAACTGATGTATTCAATGGTAAAGAAATTCAGCGAAGGAGCGACGATCATGCATTCCACTCGAGATAAGGATGAAGTTCGGGCTGAAGTTAAAAAAGCTATGGAGTCTTTTTATCAAGATTTCTTCCTTGCTTCAAAAAATCGACGCGAAGAGCTACTCTCAGATTTCGAAAGTGGAAAAATATCTGAAGGTGAGTTACCTCGGGATGTATTTACTACGCTTTTACGTAACGCTGAAACCCTAAATTTAGATGAAGATATTGTCTTTCGTGAGATATGTTTCTATCTGCAAGCTGGGGCGCATTCTACTGCCAACGCGTTCACTCACACCGTAGACGACCTATTCTCATGGGGAGAACAGCATCCAGCTGACTTGGAACGAGCTAGGAACGATCTGTCTTTTGTTCAACGATGCATGCACGAATCTCTTAGGCTAAGTCCCGCAAGCCCTGTTGCGTTACGGACACCGCTTGAAGATGTTGAGCTATCAGATGGAACCCTATTGCCAATGGGNTCACATGTNGTCCTGAANNTAATTGACGCCAATCGNGATCCAGAAATCTTTGGGAATACAGCTAGCANTTTTGACCCACANCGNGAGGTNCCNGATGGAGTAGCTCGNTGGGGCATGAGCTTNGGTGCCGGTTCTCATGCNTGCGTGGGCGCCGAACTCGATGGAGGGNTAGAGATTGANNAATCNCGACCTAGCGAAGAGNCCTTATACGGAACAGTATCCGTTATGGTNCACGCACTCCTCTCGGCAGGAGGAAGAAAAGANGAAAANAATCCTCCNGAATTGGATTTGAATTCNGAAAGAAAACATTTNTCTAAATACCCGGTTGTGTTCACTGCCGAAAGTGACGGNTAAACTACGAAAGCCTAAGATANAAGAAACGATTAGAGGTCATACCATGGCGGATNTCACTATAACTAAACCAGAGGANGCTAGAGAGTGCTACCGGAATAAAGCACTCCGACAAGCCCTNTACGATGCTGGTGAAGTTGTCATGGAGGANGTAGTCGTTAATCTTCATGGAGANCANCACAGGCAACGACGACGTTTAGAAAATCGNTTATTCCGCCGTGACACNTTTTTCGAGTATGAAAGAGAAATGTTTCCAAAAATAATCCAAGACACTGTTNANCCNTACCTTGAAGATGGACGAGCTGAACTAGTCGACTTTGGNCACCAGCTGATGATGAATCTAGCTGCGTTAACTGCTGGAGTTGATCGCCCATTAGGAACCTACGAAGAAACAGATAGGCTCTANGANTACCTNACTTCCTTTATTGAGGGAGCCACTTTAGGTTTCTACACCGGTGATATTGATGCAAAGCGGGCTGAAATCCAAGAGAAACTCGAAGCCTTTGACAACGAATTTCTTGAACCAGGTATTCAACTCCGGAAAGAACTTTTGGAAAAGTTCGAAAGTGGCGTCTTAGAAGAAAAAGACTTACCGCGTGATATCCTTCTAGTTCTCTTACGCAATGAAGATAAAGTGCCAATGACTAGAGAGTCGCTTAGAAGAGAAATAGCCTTCTATCTTCTAGCCGGGGCGCACACATCCGCTACCGCTTTGACAAGAGTGATTCACAACATCTTTAAATGGTTAGAAACCCACCCCGAAGACAGCGAAAGGGCCTACAGCGATAAGGTATTTCTTCAAAAAGCTACTCACGAGACGATTAGGCTTCAACCCTCCTCTCCAACTGCAGCTNGATGGGCCCTTGAAGAAATTGAACTTACTTCTGGGNTCAAAATCCAAGAAGGCGACAGGGTAGTGATTGACCTNGAAACCGTTAACAGAGANANAGATCTCTTTGGCGATGATGCAGGCGTATTTAATCCNAATAGGGAGCTCTNAGATGGGGTTAGCCCTTGGGGNTTGAGTTTCGGNCANGGAATGCATGCTTGTATAGGTCAGGACCTAGCAGCAGGGCTTGTATTCGANACNAATTCGACAGAAGAGAANCACTTATTTGGATTAGTNCCAGTCGCTGTACAGACACTATTTTTAAATGGCTGCAGCCCCGACCCAAACAANCCTCCNGAAATGGATGANTCCACTACAAGACCNTATTTNGGTAAGTACCCTGTCATTTTCGANACCAAATAATACATCTAGTTATTTTGATATAAACAAAAATACTGNCTGTGAAANCCACCTNTGAAATTANCNTAACTCCTGCTAGTCTTTCTTTAAATTCTTTCAGGGTGATAATCCATGCAATTGAATGAGCGGGGNACAATAGAGTCTGATCACGAGGACGACAGGAACTAGTATGAAATTTTCTCAGATAGTTAAGATGCTTGCTAAAAATCGAACAGGCGTCGATGCAATAAACACTGTCAGTGATGCACGTGAAATCTCCAAACGAAAGCTTCCCAAGATGGTTTGGGATTTTATTGATGGCGGCGCTGATGGAGAACTTTCAATCGCAGCCAATCGTCGATCTCTCAATGAAATAAAGCTTCGNCCCAAATTTNTAACTGACGTTTCNAATCGTGACATTTCTGCGAANATCTTCGGAGAGAGAGCTGAGCTTCCCTTTATTCTTTCACCATCTGGGATGGCTACNATTGCTCACCCTCACGGGGAATTNGCAGTAGCAAAAGCTGCTGATCGNGCAGGAGCAATATTTTGCGTGAGTACCGCCTCNGGATACACACTTGAAGAAATAGCTTCNGTNTCNAATGGACGACTTTGGTTTCAACTCTATTTNTGGGGNAATGAAGAGGTNGTAAACTCACTAATCGATAGGGCTGGANNTTCNGGTTATGAAGCACTTGTTGTCACNGTTGATGTGCCAGTTGTNGGCAAACGCGAACGTGATTTGGCTAATGGCATGTCTCTTCCAGTTCGTATCCGNCCCAAGAACGCTTTGAACACCCTGCGTAAACCTAAATGGTTATTGGGCCTTTTGAACGGNCCTGATATAACTTTTGCTAACCTNNCTGGTTTCGCTGCTGGGGACGATGCAAGCTCGATTGGTGAATACACAGACCGTGAACTAGTCGATCAAACCAGAACATGGGATGATTTGGAAATAATTCGAAAACGTTGGTCAGGTCCTCTCCTAGTGAAGGGTGTGATGACTGCCGAGGATGCTATTAGCGCTGTCGATGCGGGTGCAGATGGCGTCATTGTCTCGAATCACGGTGGACGTCAGATGAGTTTCGTACCGGGCGTAGCCAGCATTTTCGAATCAGTAGTTCATGCAGTTGGACATCGAGCAGAAGTCTTTCTAGACGGAGGGATCCGAAGAGGAGAAGATATTATAAAGGCCCGTGCGATAGGGGCGACCGCTGCGTGTGGAGGAAGGCCATGGTATTGGGGTCTTGCAGCGGGGGGAGAGCAGGGAGTCGAAAAGGTGCTTTCGGTATTAGCTGCAGACGTGGATAGGTCTCTTGCGCTTTTAGGGGAAGAGAAGTTCGTAAATATTAGCGAGCACTACCTATACAGATAAAGAACTCTTTGCCGCCCTTGTGCTGGTACCTGTAAGTTTACTGCCCTAGATATGCGGGTTGGAGTCTCGTTGGGTCATCTCGGTAGTCCTCCGAGTCTCCTTGGAGAACTAGGTCGCCGTTTCTGATCACATAGAACCGGGAGCAATGAGCTAGAGCCATGCCAGCATTTTGTTCCACAAGAAGCAATGAAATTTCACTACTGAAGAGAGAATCAAGAGTTTGGTAGAACTCTTTAACCAGCAAGGGCGCTAGGCCGAGCGACATTTCATCGATAAGTAAGAATTTGGGTTGAGCAATGATCGCTCTAGCTAGTGACAACATTTGTTGTTGGCCGCCGCTTAGAAGTCCCGCAGGCTGTTTTTTTCGTTCTTCAAGGATTGGAAATGCTGCATAAGCTGATTCCAGTCCTTCTGCTAGGCTTTGTGGGCCTTTACGGTAGTTAGCTACTTTGAGGTTATCTTCAACATTAAGGGCGGGGAAGACCCTCCTTCCTTCAGGAACATGGACAATTCCCCGAGCTACTATGTCTGCCGGTGAATTTCCACTAATGTCGTCCCCGTCGAATCGGATAGACCCCTCTGAAGGGGTTAAAAGCCCTGAAATTGTCTTGAGGACGGTAGATTTTCCAGCGCCGTTTGCTCCCAGGAGCGCAACGCGCTCTCCAGAGTTGACCTCAATGTTGAGACCGTGAATAACTTGATTCTTTTTATATCCTACTTTGAGGTCAGAAATGGTAAGTTGGCTCATTTTACGTTCCTAAGTATGCAGCAATAACGTCTGCGTTTTGCATTACGGATTTGGCTGTGCCATCCGCAAGTATTTTTCCAGCATCCATAACGATTACTCGTTCACACACATCAGCCACCAATTCGACATTGTGCTCGATCACAATAACCCCGCAGCCGATATGTTCGGCATACTCTATTACGTGNTCCATCATTTCTAGAGCTTCAGCCGTNGGTAGTCCTGCTGCGGGNTCATCNAGAAGNAGCACTGATGGATTGGTGGCAAGGCCNCTCGCTACNTCGACGCGCTTTTGAAGCCCATATGGAAGGTCATCTACATTTTCATTCCAGAATTCCAACAGTTGCATATGGTCAAGTAGCTCAGCGGACCGCTCGTAGGCTTGTCGTTCGTTTCGAACTACGTGAGGTAAACGGAAAGCTTCTGAAACTCTTCCGTACTTCATTTCTCTTTCGAGTCCAATAAGGGCGTGATCGAGAACGCGTATATCACCGTGGAGGTTCAGATTCTGGAAGGTCCGTCCGAGTCCGGCAAGTGANCGGGTGAAGATNGGTTTATTAGACAATTCGAAACCNTCNAGTGTAAAGACCCCTTCTGCGTTNTTTGCGTGCCCAGTTATGGCATTNAACAGNGTTGTTTTNCCAGCCCCGTTCGATCCAATAACTCCTGTAACTTTTCCTGCNTCGACTTCAAANGAGACGCCGTCAACTGCTCGTACNCCACCGAANATTACTCTCGCGTCCGTTACNGTGAGATGTCCGCGTTTTTCAGAATTTGCAAGCCCAGCCAGCGAANGAGACTCTAAGGGGGTTCCATCAGTAGAAGCTTCTATTTCTTTAGGTGCGCTATTAGGGAGGATTTTACCGACGGGTGTGTTTGCAAGGAGTGTCCCGATAGATCGAAGACCGGCTTCGATGAGTCCGATAATGCCCCGAGGAGAAAAGAGAGTAAGAAGGATTAGGGCACCACCGTAGATGATGCCTTCATATTCTTGAACATCTCGTATCAGTTCGGGAAGGAACTTTACAAAGATAGCCCCGACAACTGCACCAGCAAGCCGGTGTCGCCCTCCGATAATAAGGGTGAGGATTAAAAGAATTGATAGGTGAACGTTGAAATTCTCCGGACCTGCATAACGAAGGTTATGGATGTACAGAACGCCAGCAAGTCCAGTAATAGCTCCGCTTATCCCGAAAGCAAGAATCTTGAGCCAAGCAACGTTGATNCCAACGGACCTAGCGGCAGTTTCGCTCGTGCGGAGAGCATTCATGGATCTACCTGTTTTGCCATCAAGAATATTTCCAATTATCCAAAAAGTNACCAAAATGATTATCAAACTAAGTCGTATATACGGTGTTCCTCTGCCAATCTCCCAACCGAAAAGGGTCAAATCACCGGCTGATTTTCCAGAGCCACCAGCCGTGAATTGCTTCCATTCGTATAGGACCTGCTGGCCTACGTACGCAATAGCAAAAGTCGCTAATGCTAAGTAAAGCTCATTAACTCGAAGACTAGGCAGGCCAACGATTAGGCCAAGAACAAAACAGACGGCAAGGGCGATGGGGATCTCCACTTCAAGTCCACGACCCCACCCGTAACTATCATTAGCNATATTTGCTGAAAGGAATGCTCCAGCACCTAAGAAGATTGAATGCCCTAACGTNAACTGACCCGCAGCTCCGAATGCAAGGACTAAGCTTCCGCCTACTGCTGCGAAGACAAGAATGAACCCTATGGCGGTCGTGTATTGGTCGAATTGAGGGAGGAGTAAGAAAGTTAATGCAAAGAAGAAAACNCCGAGAATGTGATTCCTCTTGATATAGCCGGGCACGGGTATTCCAGCTCTTTGCATAGCCGATGCGGATGANGNAGNTGTTTGTTCGTTATAAGTCTCGGATGAAGATGGTGTTTGTTCTTTATAAATCATCGTTATACCCGCTCATGTGCTTTCGCTCGGGTAAAGAGCCCNCGTGGCCTGATAAGAAGAATGAAGAAGACAATNATTACTGGAAGAGCTGCAGCCATTTGACGNGGAGCGTATTTCACAGCGANTGCTTCTAATTCGCCAAGCANTAATCCGCCGAGGACACCACCGCTTAAACTNGTGAATCCTCCAAGAATGGCNGCNACNAAGCCTTTGATAAATGGAATATTCATATAGTCNTGCTGNAGGAATANCACAGGNGCNAAGAGTATCCCTGCNANTCCTCCTACNGTNACGGANAGTGTCCANGTCCATTGAGANACNGTCGANTCTTTGATTCCCATTAGGCGGGCTGCATCCTTATCTTCGGCGAATGCTCTCATCGCCAACCCTAGTTCTGTTNTATTGACTATGTATCCGACAANNGCGAGGATAATAAACGTAGAGATGAGGATTACCACNTGCCACCAGTTAAATCGAACACCGNCGATCTCGAAGTTTTTAAATTGNATATCNCCAGGGATTCGTAAACTNTCAGCGCGNCCACCGAAAAAATTGATAGANAAATTCGCTATAAGAAACTCTAATCCCAATGTGATNGTAACGATCGATAAAAAGTTTTCATTTATGAGCGGTCGGATAGTTAGACGNTCAATTANTAGTGTCGCAACAGCGACCATGANTATNGCAACCAAAATNGCTAGGAGAAANGGTATTCCTTGTTTNGTTGCCCACCACCAAGCAAACCANCCAGTAAANCCCGCCATGGTNCCGGCGGCAAAATTTAGGATGCGAGCTGTTTTAAATATGAGAACCAGTGATAGGCCGATAAGTGCNTAGAGCATGCCATTCAGAATTCCTGACCAAAGTAGTTGAATAAACTCTGNCATAGCTTTAGATTCTCATTCTTTCTGTTTCAAAGACATGCCCTTGCTGGGGGAGTACCCCAGCAAGGGCGATGTCAAGTGTTAGTTGTTTTAGCCTTCGTCTACCGTGACCCACGCACCGTTAACAACCTGTTGGATGATAGCACCCTGGTTGCCTAGTCCGGTCGCCGGATCAAAGTTGATTGGAGCCATAATGCCGCCTGTGCTGAAGTCCTCAAGAGCGAGGATTGCATCAGCTAGGGCATCTGCATTCAGGCACTCTCCAACGTCTCTAAGTGCTTGTTCGAGAACAAGACCACCTGAGTATGCGAGCATACTTGCGGAACTTAGATCAGCTTCTGTGGCGCCTGCGGCTGCCATTTCCTCACGGAAAGTAACAAGTCCAGGAACATCTGAATTGAGACCAGTCATAACGGTCACAGCGAGAGCTCCCTCGGCGAGTTCGCCTACTAGATCAATCAAGTTGGAGGTAACAACTGCGTTAGTTCCCCAAACCCTTGCTTCCAGGCCGACTTGGTCCATTTCCTGAATAATCTGAGCAAATTGGGTATCCCCAACAACTGTGTAGACGTCAGTGACTCCTGCATCTTTCATAGCTAATAGCTGCGGCTGGTATGTCGCTGCGTCACGTTCCCAGTTCTGGGTTCCGCCTTCGAATTCTCCAGCTGCACCATCACGAACGCCTTGGGCTGCTTCTTCACCATCAGGTGAGCTCAAAACAAGTCCGGCTACTACAGGTGTCTCTGAACCATAGTCAAATTTATTACCGAAGTAATTTGAGAAAGCTACTGCTTGCTTGTATCCAGAAGGATTAAGCGAGAAGAAGTATGGGTGAGCTTCTCTATCAAACAATGATGTGTCCTGAGACCATGTGAACAAAGTCATAATTCCAGCTTCATCGTGCAGCGGAATGGCTGCCACTGTTGGAGCCGAACCGATACTTCCCCAAACACCGAAAACTCCGACTTGATCAATGAAGTACTGAGCGTTTGCAACAGTTTTTTCTGGATTGAACTCATCATCCTGAACAGTGAGGCTGATAGTTCTNCCTGCGATNCCACCGCCATCATTAATTCTATTGATNGTAGCGTTGAGTGCGAATTCTGCTTGAACACCCAAAGCGGCTAAGTTTCCTGTCAAAGGTAGTGAAGATCCAAGCTTGATCTCTGTGTCAGAGACACCTGGACCGATTTCACATTCTTCCGCTGCAGCTTCTTCTGAACTGCTTGACTCTGAACTGCTTGATTCAGAGCTGCTTGATTCTGAACTACTTGCACTGCTGCTGTCATCGTCATCACCACAACCAACGGCGATAAAACTAAAAACAGCTAAAAGAGCGAGTAATTTAAGTGCGTTTTTACGCATATACCCTCCATAAGTTTTTTCTTGGAGAGACATCGAGTGATCCACTCGAATTGCCCCCCGCGTTTAACCAACCATACGGTTGATTAACATAGCATTCCACATTTTTACATTGTTCGCAAGATTAGAAATGATTCGAATTCTATTCTGGAGAAATTACCGATCTCTACCTGAAGAGCATTAAGAAGCAGCAGCAACTTTTCGCTTCATTAGATCCCAAGTTTGTTCCAAGTATCCAGCCTTGGCATCAACTAAGTCTTTCAAGTGATCGCGCCATTCAATCGGAAGTTCGGGAGCGTCGGAAGACTCTAGTAGGACATCGAGCCTAGCCATGTCTTCGAATGTCGCGTGAAGAGCGGTTGCGCGCCCGATAGTAGTTCCAACAGTTATGCATCCATGCCACGGAATAATAACTGTATTTACATCACCTATAACGGGCCCTATAGATGCAAATGAATCATCTGGGCTTAAGACCTGATCGTTATGAAAAAAGCAGGCAAGATTAGCGCGAATTTTTAATGGGCGAGCAAGGCCTGCCAAAGCTGTGCCCCAAGGTCCATGCGAGTGGACAATAGCATTAACGTCTTCTCGAACNTTATAAATTCCAGGATGGAAGTCAACGCCGATACTTACCTCACGGTTACCTTCTAGCACATTCCCATCGAAATCGATAAGGAGGACGTCGTCAATGGTTATTTCTGAAAGAGTCCGATCAAATGCATTAATCCAAATAGCGTTTTCTCCCGGGGCTCTCATAGATACATGTCCACCNATGCCAGACCCACAACCGTGAAGGCCAAGAGCTTGGCACGCTATCACAATTTGTTCTTTTGAACTTTCAGAATCACTCATGATATGAAGTTAAAGCATATGCGTTCGTTAGTCCAAAATTATCACACATTAGATAATTTGAAAGCAGTTACCTCTTGCTGCTGGGAACTTCAATGAGTGCAATCCCATTCGCTATCAGTTCACCATTTTGGAGAAGGCAGGTAAAAGTAATCTCGCAGAAGTACTTGTCCTCATCCATAAATACTGAAGAAACACTGCCACTTATCGTCGTTGTACTTCCAAGGCAAGGTAAACCAGAAAAAGTGACAGTAAGTTCATGTAAAAACCCGTTATCTCCCATCCAGTTTGTTAATAAGTGCATAGCCCATGCTGCGAGTTGGGGGCCAGTAGCAGTTTGATCGTCGAGGCCTCCAGCGCTGTATCCNTTTTGCGTATCNGGNGAGCCCATAGTCCCTGCGCACCAAGCGACAATATCCATAATGCTAAGTGGGCCTTTAGTGACGGTCCCAAGTTGATCGCCAATAGATAACTCCTCCCAGTATCGTGGTGAAGAACCGCGACATTTCTCATGAAGAATAGCTTCCTCAATTTCTGAAAGTTCGTCGGGTGTGTATTTGATTTCATCTCGTTCATCAACGGTGGGAAGGTCTTTCTTGTCACGACGGGTAGTTACACTAGCTTTCGCTACAACCCCTTTATCGCCGCAATGAAATGACGTTTCACCATATTGCAAGATGACGTCAGTAGTAGGATCGTGGTCTTCTCCAAGGATCTTAGATTCGGCTGAAATTCGGTCTCCAATCTCTAACCGATGAAACCACTCCCATTTAACTTTTTCATAATGTCGTTCGTATCCGTCTAACCCAGGTGCAACGCTAGTCTCGTCGATTGCATAAGCAAATGAAGGGGGGGCGACAGTTGTCGTCAATTCTGACGATGGGCCGTAATCTTGATCGGCCCACAAGGGGTTGTTGTCTCCTATGCCCCAAGCGAAATGCCGAATAGCATCAGTTGTTACCTCGGAAACCCATGACGTCCGTCCGAGGTCCCTGATTACACCTGAGTTAGGCTTCAAATCGATCAGTTATTTCGGTCGTGCCTAGCGTATTGCCAGATCCTTTACCCAGCGGGATTCCTTCCCAGTTGCTATCAGCAAAGATAACCAAAACGGTAGCTCCCTCGGGACCAGCCACCAGTGGACCATATCCACGGTTGGCTAGCCCTATTCGTACATCACCAGGGTACAGCCACGTCCTACCGATCATCTGAGAACCTTCGAGGATAATTTCTGAATAGTCACATGCGTGTGTGTGGGATTCGATTGTGCATCCAGGGGGGAAATTCATTTTAAATACTGTAGGTGCCTCTGGATTCTCGGGAAGNCCAATTTTATACATAGTTGCGATGGCTTCGGTTGGTAGAGTAATTCCGCCTATTCCTTCCCATGAAGTAACAACATGGCCCCGACGGTTTAGTTCACTAGTAATTTCATCAGTGGTAATTGGTTGTATTGGATTGTCTTGAACTGTTTCGCTAGACATAATTCCCCCTTGCAATGTTTTATCTAATATAGCCAACCATTTGTTCGGTTATTGNTAGATTAGTGGAATGGGTAGCCGTNTNAAGGAAAAAGTAGCAGTAATTACTGGCGCGTCAAGTGGAATCGGNGAAGCAACCGCACAAATNTTTATAGATGAAGGTGCATATGTGGTTCTTGGCGATATNCAAANTGACTTAGGGAACGAAGTCGCAGAGAGGTTAGGCGATANGGCGAAATTCGTTTATTGTGATGTCACTNGTGAAGATAATGTNCAGGAANTAATTTCACAAGCTATTGCNGTAACTGGGAATCTGAATGTAATGATGAANAATGCTGGANTCGTTGGAGCGCGAGCTCCGATAGATCAGATACTGCTTGANGAGTTCCAGAAAACTTTGGAGATTCTTGTTACTGGTTCCTTNTTGGGGATAAAACATGCATCTGCNCAGATGAAAGAGCAAGGNAGCGGATCAATTATCAATATGGCAAGTACCGCAGGTCTAAGTGGCGGCTTTGGTCCTCACGCCTATGCNACAGCGAAACATGCAATTGTAGGACTCACGCGTAACACNGCNGCAGAATTATGCCGATATGGAATTCGTGTCAATTGCATTGCCCCAAGCGGTGTTACAACTCCGCTCGCTGCTCAAGCGCACCTAGGCGACTTTACTGCAATGGATAAACTCCGCGATGCATTGGCAGAGAACTCTCCGATAAAAGGACGAGCCGGAACTGCGGAAGACGTTGCAAATGCAGCTCTTTTTCTAGCGTCTGATGAATCAGGTTATACAAATGGGCACTGTCTTACTGTCGATGCAGGATTTACATCTGGATCGAAAGCAACAGATCCGCAACACATGGCACGAGTNCCCTTTATGAGAGAAGCAGGAAAAGAAGGNNTTNAGGACTGAGCCTTAATCCTTNGNGGAACTNATCTTNTCAGCAGATTTTATNCCTTTGNNTTTGAGCTCTTCCGCTATTCTTTCNCTAAGNGCGAACTTCTGTATTTTTGTTCCCGACATAGGCCAATCATCAACGAAACGAACATATCTAGGGATACGAAATGTCGCAATCTCATCTCTGCAGAAGTCGATGATCTCTGCCTCTGACGCTTCTGAACCTGGATTTAATTGAATGTAAGCTGCAGGAACCTCAACATATCTCTCGTCAGGGGCAGCAACGACCTGAGCCATGGCTACTGCTGGGTGGGTTAGAAGGTATCCCTCTACTTCAGCAGCAGCGACATTTTCTCCACCAACTTTCAGCATATCTTTTAATCGAGAGAGGAAAGTTACGCGACCGTCTAGGTCTATCTCGCAAATATCGCCGGTCCGAAAGAAGCCTCTCTCATCAAAGACTGTTTCGTTCAGTTCCTCATCGCGAAAATAACCATCGAACATCGCAGGCCCTCGGTACCAAAGTTCTCCGACACTTCCAAAGGGGAGAGATTCTTCTGTTTCTGGATCATGAACTTCTATTTCTAAACCAGGCATAGGAAAACCGCCTTTAGTGAATCGGAGTTCTGGATCGTCATTCAACTCCGAAAGCCCAAGAAAAGCGCATGCTTCTGTTTGTCCACATGCGTTTAGTAAAGGAGCATCCGGAGTGGCTTTTTGAAATTCTCTAAGCCGCTCAGGCACTCCCACACACATTAATGTCCTCAGCGATACAAGGTCATTATCAGTTCTATTCTGATGGCTGATAATTGGAAGCCAAATAGTTTCAAATGCTGGGAGAGCAACCGTGCATTTTTCATCCCGTATCTGGGCAAGAGCCACCCCAGGATCAAAATATCCTGTATGGAAATAAGTGCCGCCGACAAAGATTGAAGCCAGCATGAATGCCACGCCGCCAATATGGAACATGGGAAGCGCAGACCAAATCTTGTCGTCTTCATTTAGAAGCATTCGTTCTTGCAGGGAGATTCCGTATCGGCTGAACGCTTCGTGGCTCAACATTGCTCCTTTGGGCATTGCGGTTGTGCCGGAGGTATACATAATTATTGCGGTTTCTCTGACCCTGACCCCAGACTGACGAAATAGTATTTCTTTATCGCTGATAGTCTCTGCAAGTCGATCAAGCTCAGTAAGATTAATGGTTCCCGGTATTTCGATATCATCCATAACTACTATCGTTTGCAGTTCCGGAGCATCTTCGAGGCTCAAAGAGGAGCTTTCAGATTCAGCGATTTGGGGAAAAGTTCTTTGAATCAATTCGTTGAAGTCAGTTCCGGCATCTGATGCTGTGGTGAAAACAACTTTCATTCCTGCATGGACAATTACTTGACCTAGCTCTCTTGGCTTAAATCGAGAATTAATAGGTGCGCAAATAGCACCAATTTTTGCAGCGCCGAGCATTATTAAAACCGTTTCAACGCTTTCTCCGAGGAAGTAACCGATACGATCACCCGGTTCTACTCCCAAAGCCAGAAGGGATTTAGCTATTTGTGATGACTCACGGGCGATATCGTTGTAAGTGTGGCGTTCGTCCCGAAAAACTATCGCTTCCTTTTCTGGGTGAAGGTCGGCTTTCATATCAATGAGGTCACCAAGTGTTGTAGCGTTTATCCAACTTCGTTTTTCTTCCATTCGATAAAACTATCTAACTTGCCCGATTGAAACAAAATAAGAAAACACTTTGTACCTGCGATGACATTTGTCAGTTGAAGCATAAGAATTTACGATGGTTACAGGAAAAAGTAAAGATTTGAGGAGCAATGGCAGAAGAAGCACCCTTACTTAATGATGAAGCGGATCATCCCCATGATGTTATGTGGGAAAAAGATGGTCGCAGAGTAGTAGCAATGGATTCAGCGCGGTATGTCGATAGCCGAAACCGTGATTGCGATGTAGTGGTTCCATCATCGTATCTTGGTGTATTGCCCGCTCGTCTGATGGCCCCACATAGGCCTAGAGCAGTGATAGGTCATGACGGTTGCATAGGTAAAGATGGTGCGGGCATTGCCGGTCTTTGGTATTTAGAAGCTATAGGTATTCCTGCAGCAGCTGCAGATGGCATGACCGCAGAGCTAGGGAATGGTATTGATTTATACGAAACAGGTATTATCTCTCGCGTAAATATTCTGGCAGAACGAGCAGGAGTGGCAGAGGGGATGACGGTCGCCGAGGCAGCGGAGGTGCTTATTACAAATGACCCTGGAGATGTATCGGCAGGTACCAAGATCAGGCGAGAATCAATGGCAACATCAGACACAGGTAGAGAAATTATCGTTACTGATTCTATTGTCTTTGCGTTACCAGAAGATACAAATAACGTTCTGGTGACAGCAGGCCACACCGGCCGCTCAGGAGCGAAATTCCTTCTCGAGGTTTCCCCGCACGGATTTATTTGTTCGGATGGAGGAATGAGTAAGAACAAAGCAGGAATAGCGGGTTTAGAAACAACGGAAGAATATGGTTTGGCTGGTGCTTGCTGCGATGCCTGGAGCGCACCTGTAGGGGATGCATTTAAAGCTTACTTAGAAGGAACGATTAGTGCATGTAATCAGCCAGCAAGAGATCGTGGAGTAGAAATTGGAATGAGTGTAAAAGATGCCGCTTTCGCTCTTTTGCAAGAATGAAAAGGCTGGTTTAGGAATTGTCGGGCGATATTGCAGAAGAATTTTGGGAAAAAGCAAAGTTGGAAATCCTTGTCCGACCTGTTTGTCAATCTTGCGGGAAAAGTTTTTTCTCGCCGCAGGTGCTATGTCCTAGCTGCCAGTCTAATAATTGGGAATACACAGAAAGTTCCGGTGAGGGCTTCGTCTATAGCTATACCGTGATTCATAGAACTCCAAATTCGCAGTTTCCTTCTCCACTTGTTGTCGCAGATATTGAGCTTGACGAAGGATGGCGAATGTTCTCGTGGGTTACAGATGCACTAAATAAGAATATTCAAATCAATGACAGAGTGAAAGTCGCGTTTACTAGTTTCTCTGGAAGGAAACTCCCAATATTTGAATTACAGGGAGAGTCATCATGACCGTTGGGTTGTCTATCTTACGAAATGCTGTTCGAGACCCAGAGTCGACAGCGATATTCGGAAGTGCTGAATTGACCTATGGGCAATTAGATAAGAGAACAAATAAAATAGCTCACTACTTAAAATCGATCCTAAAAAAAGGTGACAGAGTTGCGCTATTCGTAGCGAACAGACCTGAAGTGGTAGAAGTCATTGGAGGTGTCGCTAAGTCAGGATGCGTCTATGTAGGGTTGAACTTCCGGCTTGGCGACACAGAACTCCAGCAAATTTTTGATAACTCTATGCCATCCCTGCTAATTACTGACCAAGAGCATTTAGAACAGATCGAATCTATAGCAGTCGAGAAATCCATTCCGATATTGGTTCTAGATTCAGATAAATGGGTAGAAATGATCTCTTCTATGCCTGACTCTGTTCCTGAATCTCTTCACGAAGTTCGACATGATGATGATTTTTGCATTGTTTATACTAGTGGAACAACGGGACGACCAAAGGGAGTACTCTTCGATCATGCACGGGCTATTCAGCATGCCACGGTGGCATGTTTGGAGTATGAGATAGGTGTGGGTACCAGGTATCTGATCCAGATACCGCACAATTCGAGCGTAAATATTACGATTGTTCCCTGCTTGACTATAGGTGCAGCGATGGCGTTTAGAGATAGCCGTAATTTTGATCCAATCGGATTTGCCCGCGAAGTAGAAGAAGAAGGTGTAACACATAGCTTTCTTGTCCCCACACAACTCATGAGGCTTCTAGATAGGCTTCCTCTTGATCTTGATCAACAGCTTGGGGGGCTAGTGACGTTGGGGTATGGGTCTTCTCCTATCTCACCAAATAGGCTTCGTGAGCTAATCGACCGTTTCGGATCTATTTTTAATCAGCTCTATGGTATGGCTGAGATAGCTTCAATTGGAACGATTCTCCGAAAGGAAGATCATCTGAACGGCTTGAACGAACATCCGGAGTTGCTTGCATCATGCGGGCAACCTTCCT
>PAEG01000041.1 GCA_002703045.1 Acidimicrobiaceae bacterium | reverse complement strand
TGGAACCTCTACTGCGCTTGCTATTCTCCCGGGAGGCTCGACGAATGTTTTTGCCAGAACTCTCGGCCTACCAGATGACCCAGTTGAAGCGACAGGGATACTCTTGGAAACCATCGAGAATGGGGGGCCAAGGCGCGTCTGTTTAGGGTCAGCCAACGGGCGTTATTTTCTTTTCCATGCCGGACTCGGTTTTGATGCCGCTGTAGTTGCAGAAGTTGAGAAAAGAGGCAGGCTGAAACGCTATGCAAGCCACGCCCTTTTCGTCTACGCAGCCATCGATACCTGGTTGCGTCACTATGACAGGAGAAAGCCAGCTTTTCGTATCAGCCATGCTGATGGGACGGTAATACCCAATTCAAAATTAGGCATCTGCCTCAACACAAACCCATATACCTATTTGGGGAGCAGACCGTTAAATCTCACTCCAGACGCCACTCTCGATCGTGGACTTGTGCTGATAAGCATCAACAGCCTGCGGCTGCTTCACATGCTGTCATTGGTTTCAGGAGCGCTTCGAGGTTCCACAGCTTTCCACAAAAGTTCATTTGTCAACTATAAAGCGGACGTGGAAGAGTTCTACGTTGAAGGGCATAGGCCATTCCCCTACCAGCTAGATGGGGACTATCTCGGAGAAGTAACGAGACTCCATTTTGAATATGTCCCCGACATACTCAGTTTGGTAGTACCTAATCCAAGTCTGGTCGGACTCCGGCCCCTTAAAGATGATTAAAAGAGTCGCCACCAGCATCATCACCGTCACTGTTCTATTCGCCACAGCTTGCAGCACTACCACTGACGATGAAATATCCGATGAAAGTGGCCGTGAGCAACTCCTTCAAGAAATCCTCGCTGATCCTGAATTGGGGGTTAGTAGAGGCCTGGCAGAATGCTTTATCGATTATGTAGTGGATAACTCACCACTTGATTTCGAACAATGGAACACCTTAGGTGACGGCTATCCGGTGAGTGCTGAAGCTCTAGACGGCTTATCAGAAGAAGAAATGGAAGATCTAATATCTGTAGTCGCAATAGGGGTAGAGGACTGTGGTCTTTTTGATGAAGAATATGAAGATGCCGACGGTGGAGATTATTCACCGCCGGTAGTAAGCGGTGAGTTCAATTTTGAACTTTTGACGGAACACCCATTTGACTGTCTGAATCAAGAACTCGATGTGTTTGTAAATGTTTTCGGTATTTACGTCATTTCTCATTCAAGTGTCCCAACAGAATATGTTGAACATTCTGCCAACGTGCTTGCCGAATTTATGGACAATGACGCCGACGGTGTAATGGATGACCCCGAAGTTCACCGTTTCCTTGTAGAGAACAACTTTGTTGTCCCTGTTTGGACTGAAGCGCTGCGAGAAGAAGTATTCCCTTCGTTAAGAGGCACGTTTTGTGAAGATAACCTCGGCTGGGCCGCGAGCATGTACTACGGAGACGATGACTGGGCGTTCGGCGGAATAAAACAAGCAGGCACATGGGACACCAACCTGGAAGAAATATGGCATGTCGTTTCAGTGGGCTGGTATAACACCTACCCAGAATATTTTGGAGACAGAACCGGCAGTCGCCTCGCTGACGCCGTGGACGCTGCACGCGGTGGACACTTCCTAACCGTTCCTAACAGCTATCCGGAAGGGGCGTGGTATACCTACGACGACTACACCTGCGATTATTCCTGCCAAATGCACGAATACTTTTATTGGATTTTGATGGCGAACATCGACGCACTGGATCCGGCATATACCAATAAATGTGCAGACAGCGAAGACGAATGGTATGTCTGCACTAAAGACGAACTGCAACAAATAGATCCGCTGGCATACGATTTGCTCAATAACCAAGGATTCAAACTCCCAACCCGAATCCCTAGCGGTTCATATAGAGGGCCCTCAGGAAGAGAAACCTCACCTACCGTTGAAGAACCAGCAGCAGAAGTCGCCGAACAAAAATGTGAAGCGTCTTCCGATTCTGATGAAAGCGGTACGGAATTTCAGAAAGGATCCAAAGGAGTCGGAGATCCATACTTCCCCGGTCTTGGCAACGGAGGATATGACGTCGATCGCTACCTCATTGACGTCACATGGCAACCAGGTGATGGATATCTGGATGGCTGGACGACGATAGAAGCAAAGACCACTGAGAACCTTTCCAGCTTTAACGTAGACCTAAACGCAAACATGGCTGTAAGTGAAGTGATAGTGAATGGAGAAGAGGCTTGTTTCATCAGAGAAGGCACTGAAGTTACTGTCGTGCCAGCAACGAACCTGCCTGTAGGGTCCGAATTTGAAGCACGATTTGGGTATGCGGGTTTTCCCGGATTGGTCCCTGCCGAATACGCCCCAATTGCCGGAGGCTGGTACCACGAACCCTTTATAACAGAGGANAATATGGTTCAACGAAATAATATTATGTACGTTGTTGGAGAACCGTCGAGCAGCATGGCTTGGCATCCTGTAAACGACCACCCCAGGGATCGGGCCCAGTTCCGTATAGAGATGGCCGTAGATAATGGTCCCAACTATGTCTACTTTCCTGATTGGGAGGTTGTAACTAATGGCTATCTCATCTCNAAAGAAGAGACAACGAATACCCAAAATCTTCCAGTGACAACTTGGATCTACGAAACAAGGTACCCGCAAGCCCCCTATTTAACGGTATTGGCATATGGCCCATTTACCGAATCTGATGAAGAAGACTTGGACGACGTCACGCTACGACACTGGGCTCAAAATGCAGACACACTTCCTGGCGGTTCGTTTGCACATGCTAAGGAAACCCTAGGGATTGATTATGGCCCGATGTTCGAAGCNTTCACAGATCTTTTTGGCCCCTACCCATATGACACCTATGGATACCTCGCTCTTAGCGATTCTCTGGGTTTCGCTTTGGAAACGCAAACTCTTTCAATTTTCGGATATGGGACATGGACACAACCCTTTATTCACGTGCATGAATTGGCCCACCAATGGTT
Organism: Acidimicrobiaceae bacterium; assembly: GCA_002703045.1. Classification (GTDB taxonomy): domain Bacteria; phylum Actinomycetota; class Acidimicrobiia; order Acidimicrobiales; family UBA8592; genus UBA8592. The sequence goes on along the minus strand of PAEG01000041.1, from coordinate 17,232 downwards.
TGGCAACTACATAACGGTAGATAACTGGAGCGAAATTTGGCTCAATGAGGGATTCGCAACTTACAGCGAATACCTCTTCGAGGAAGCTGTTGCTCCGGAGTACGATATCTTTCTCGAGATGCGTTCTCTAGTTACCACTGGCGAAGCTTATGGTTGGTTCGCTGTTCTGCCGGGAGATCCAGGTCCTGAAAACCTTTTCGCCCCAGCTGTATATTTCCGAGGCGCACTGACATTGCATGCTCTTCGAATGACGATCGGAGATGATGCATTTTTTGCTTCTGTTCGGAAGTATGTAAATGATTTCGGAGGGAAGAGCGTCACTACAGCCGATTTTGTTCAAGTAGTTGAAAGCGTCAGCGGTGCAGACCTTGAAGATTTTTTTGATAGTTGGCTCTTCGGAACCCCAATGCCGGATTTACCCTGTGAGGGGTACTCACCTTGTGTCCAATAGTTACCTGCCGCGCCCTTTGACAACGTCAAGAGCGACGTCTGGGACATCGGTAATGATTCCATCCACCCCGAAACCAAGAAGTTCTTCCATGCGGTCTTCATCATTGACCGTCCAGACATTGACATCTAGGTTTCGCTTTTTACACGCTGCCACGAAATCTCTCGAAACAATTCCATTCGCTGGATGCATAGCCTGAAAATCCGACTCAGCCACCTTGGCGATCAACGACTCCCAATCATCATCAAGTTCCCATACGAGGAAGCCGACAGGCGTGCCGGGAGATTTGTCGCGAAAATATGTAAGACACGGAAAATTAAAAGAAGACACAAGGAACTCTCTAGACTCTCCTACATCTTCAAGCAATCGAGCTAGCTCATCGATCAACCGCCGAGTCGGAACATCTACCATGAGGTTGTTTCGGGTCTTGACCTCCACATTGATTCCCACATTGTCGGTGGAAGCCACCACGTCCTGAAGGGTAGGAACATCACCTGGGAAACTTGAATACCCGCTTTCAATAATGTTGTCTCCTGTTTCGACGATGAGATCGTGATGAACGGTCAAAATGCTGTCCTTTGATAGCCAAACATCAAGCTCTACCCATCCCGCACCCAGTGTCTCGGCGTGTTTGAACGCTTCGAGAGTATTTTCTTTCAGCGCTCTTGAAGCTCCTCTGTGCGCGTAAATTTGCGTCATAAACCTTCCCTAAGCTGTTTTTTGCTATTTTTTCTGTTTTTTCTTTACTAATTTAACATTACTCACATGTGCCCCTTGTCACACAGCTCCAACATACGGTATGGTCATAAGTGAGTTGTCGTAAGACAATGAGTAATTCTTTCAGCTATATGCTTTGCGGAGGGCCAGTGGCAATACAATCACTTACTTTATTTGATGACAAGAATGACTGGCGGGAAGCGGCACTGTGCCGCGATACAAGCCCCGAACTCTTCTTNCCCGTTGGAAACACTGGAAATGCTCTTGATGCGATCTCTCTGGCGAAAACCGTGTGCAGAAGGTGTTCATCTCGACAAGATTGTCTGGAGTATGCTCTGGATTCTAACCAAGACAGTGGCGTGTGGGGGGGTCGCTCCGAGGAGGAACGACGTCACATCCGTCGCCAACGAGTCCTTTCGAGTAGTCAAATTAACTGAGATACCCTAAAGCTGGAATCTTTTCGTTTCTTCCAATATTTTTTAAGCAACTTTAGGAGAGTCGATTAGTTCGCCCCAAAACCTATCTTTGGAATAACTTCGGTTCCTATATCGACAAAGGTAATCCTGCTTGCAGGCACACCAACTTGTCGTCCGTCCTTATCCGTAATCCATAGCACCGATAAGTCTCCGTTAAGAGCGCTCTCAATACTGCCTTTTATTTCATCGACCTTTGAATCGGGCGGTAGTTCAATTTCTAATTCTTTAGCTATATCTCCGACACCCACACGGATAATCATTGGATTTCCTTTCTGCCTCTAATTGAGGAACTTCAGCTCTTTATTATATTTTCGAGTTGGCGCCAACTCTTCGTCAATTGTCGCCGCCATCTGTGAGAAGATTTTCCCAGCTTCACTTTCTGGTTGCGCCGCCATCAATGGGTCACCCTTATCAGACCCTTCCCNCANTTCTATCGTAAANGGTATTTGGCCTATCAATGGGACGTCCAANCGATCTGCNAGGTCTTTCCCTCCACCCGAGCCGAAGAGAAAATACTGTTTGCCGTCATCACCTGTGAACCATGACATATTTTCAATGACGCCTTTCACATCTAGATTCACGTTTTCTGCCATAAATGCTGCTCTTTGCGCAACTTTCTGGGCTGCTGGTTGGGGTGTTGTCACGACGTACAGTTCCGAACGGGGTAGAAACTGGGCGAGAGATAGCGCTATGTCTCCAGTGCCAGGAGGTAGGTCGATGAGAAGGTAGTCGGGTTCGTCCCAGTAGACATCAGTGAGAAATTGCTCGAGTGCTTTGTGCAGCATGGGCCCACGCCAAATTACTGGTTGATCTTCCTTAGCGAAAAATCCCATCGAGATCGCTTTGACCCCATGCTGTTCAGGGGGGATGAGCAATTCATCAATTATTGTGGGCGGCCGGTCAATGCCTAACATTCTTGGAATTGAAAATCCCCAAACATCGGCATCTACTACTCCAACTTGTTTTCCTTCCAGTGCCAAAGCAATAGCTAGATTCGTTGTCACCGATGATTTTCCGACTCCGCCTTTCCCTGACGCTATTAGTAGCACGCGTGTTCTTGATTCCGGTTGAGCGAATGGGATCAGTCTTCCTTCTGCATGGCCATGTGCTGGCTGTGATCCGGCTGTTTCGGATGGCCTTCCGTGGACTACCTCCGTGACTCGGGCACGTTCTTCGTCGGTCATTACGCCAAAGGAGATTCCGGTTTGTAGGCGATCATCGAGACCGCTGATGGCTTCGGTGACGCTCTGTTCGATAGTTGTCCGCATCGGACAGCCAGCGATAGTAAGCGCTATCTCTACTTCTACTGTCGTATCATCGATTGATATATTTCGGACCATTCCAAGGTCGACGATACTCCTGTGTAATTCAGGGTCTTGCACAGGTTGAAGTGCTTGAAGTACTTGCTCGGTATCTGTGGTCATTGTGCCCTGACTTATCCTCTTCCGAATTTTGTTAATACCTCGGACTCTGTTTAGAGCGTATTCATTATGATTTTAGCCACTAGGATGCGCGAAAGCCTATACGTGAGTCATTCTCTGTAGCTTTCCGAACGGAATTGGAAGAAAAGTGCCGATTCAGGGCGAAATTTAAGCCCAACTGGGTTTATGTNATGCCAGCAGGTCTCTGGCTAGCTGCATTCTGCTGTGTTTCTTACTTTTTCTATCGAGAATTGAATCTCAGGTGTTAGGTCACTTGTTACAAAACTCTCGTTTATGCTTTCCAGGTCGCTGCAAGCTCCCATCGGGTTAAAGCCTGCTCGGACAGTAGCCCGTGACAAGAGAGCTTCGAGATTGTTTGGGTTCTCTAGAACAGCCAGATTTAACTGGTCTACGGCCCGGTCTGATAATGTCGGGTTCCCTGTTTGCCAGAGAAGAAGCGCTTCTCGACTTAATGCTTCGGGGTGGGTGGGGAAATCCGTAATAATGGCGCGATATATCTTTATTGCGCTAACTGTGCGTTCNTCCTTGTCGCTTAGGAGNAGGTAATTCGCTGCCTCGAGCCCAATGTCTGGTTCTAGTTGTAGGTCCTCAAGAGTCGGTTCAGGTTTTTCAAGAATGATCGGATACCGAGCTTCTCCATAGACTTCACCGTAGAGGCCTCGTTGTTGAACGATCCCAAGTATGTCTTCACGGACAGGGCTAGATCGGAGTTCATCAAGGTAGGTGGCTGCCTGGCTGTGTTTTCCTTCATTTGAGAGCGCGATAGCAATGAAGACCAGTGCGTCTGAATAGCTCGGTTCGAGTACAAGCACTTCTTTCCAAGCTGTTATTTGGGTGTCAGCGTCTGCGCCACTTTGGTAGTTGAGCCAGGAGCGGTATGTGATCGCTTCCACATTACTGGGCTGTACCTCTAGCACCTGGTCGAAAATTTCAATCGCTTCCCCCCATCGGTCCCGGTTACCCAGAAGCATTTGCGCTTCAGATATTTGTGTATTGACGCTCTTTCGTATGGAGCCAGTTATGCTTTCGCCCTCTGAGCGGTCACCTGATGTTTGACTGACTGTGATGCCTGCAACTACTCCGAGAAGGACCACTCCCAGAGACCATAGAAGAGCTTTCGTGCGGTAACCCTTCTTTGGTTTTTGGCCGCTGCTGGTAGCTTTCTCTGATTCGGCAATNNCTGCNAGCTCCCTTGTATAACGGCGNACAAGCATGTCGTGGTCATCAGAAGAAAGGTTGCCGCTTTCTANTTCCTGATCTAATTCTTGAAGCGACTTTAGAAGNAACTCTTTTCGTTCAGCGGCGAAATTNCTATCTGANGTTCCTCCACCGCCTCTATGTTCTTTCATTNTCGCCTCTGNTGGATTTATCCGATTCGTAGGTAGATCGAAGTTCCTGAACTCGTTCTTGTAACTCGTCGCTTAACTCGTCGTTAGTGTCAGCATCTTTTTTTCGGGAGAAAGCAAGAATCATGCCTCCGACTGCAACTCCNGCAAGAAGGAACGGGGAGACCCAAACAAAAANCTCGATACCGTCGTTTCCAGGNTTCAAATCAACCCAGTCTCCGTATTGCNCCCTANAAAAAGTCCGAATTTCATCGTCGGTGAGNCCACTATCGACNTGANTTTTTATTTCAGCTCGAATGACCTGCGCTATCGGGGCGTTACTTTCAGAAACTGGCTGNCCTGAACACTGGGGGCAAGCAATNGTTGANGCAAGGCTCGCTGCTCGATCTGCAGAGNTTTGCTCATTNGANTTNTCGACAATNCCNATAATCAANGCTGTTACGAAAGTAGCTATAAGCAGANCCCATGAGAGGTATCGAAGAGATGGTTGTTTCAACATGTGATACTTTCAGCAAGTCTCTGATACGTTACTGGGCCTATCACTTTAAGGACCACGATGCCGCTTGGAGCAATCAAATATGTTTCNGGAGCTGTAAGAACGCTGAAATCAAGTGCCATCTGGTTNGTTTCGGGGCCGACGATTACGGGCCAATCGCCTCCGAACCGTTCAAAGAAATCATCTACGGCTGCTTTCTCATCGTTAAAGGCGACCCCCAGCAACTGAGTTGGGCAAAGAACACCCTCCTCATTGACTGCTCCTTCCTCGTGAAACTGGAGAAGGTCAGCATGTTCTTGGACGCACCCTGAACACCAGCTAGCAAAGAAATTCACCGCGACCCATGTTTGCTCNCCGGGGACTTTAGATCGATTCTGTTGAAGGACTTGACCTAGGTCAATTACTTCTCCCCTAGCTGATACCCCTTCGACAACCGGAGATATTTCTCCAACTAAATCGAAATTTGGGGTGTTTTGTTGCTGATTTTGCACGGCGAGAATAACAATAAACGCGATTGAAAGCATTGCGATCACGGCTGTAGCCCATTTAAACGGAGTCATGCTTCAACTTCTTTTTTTAGGGCTACTTCCTTCTTTTCGGATGTTTCTTTCCTCAAAACTGGTCTTCCTGTTTGAGGGAAGATTGACAACACAGCTCCGACTAGCATCAGTAGGCCGCCTAACCATATCCATATAAGCATTGGTTGTCTCGTGACCTGGATAACGATCTTCTGCTCTTCCCCCTCCGGTGGCTTAAGGAGGGCTACTTGAATATCTTCAAAGAGNGTGATCCGTGTATCTGGCGCTGGGACGATTTGGCCAGATGCAATAAATCTCTCAACTGCTGGGCTTAACATTTGCCCATCTACTTCAAGCAATACTTCTTCTTCAATCCGGTTTGAATGAACATAGGTATTTGACGAAACATAGGTCACATCAGTCTCACCTATCCGGACTGTTTGTTCAGGTGTTAAGGAAAGCGAAGCCTGGTCAACGTACGAAGAGCTAGCAATGAATCCCACTGCGAGAAGTATCACTCCTATGTGGACGACCATTCCCCCATTTTTTCGGCCAAGAAATCCTCGAATGCCTCTCCTTCGAACTGATAAGCCCAGTTGCCAAACGGCACTCATCCCAGCAAATCCAGCCATAGAGAATCCAAGAAGCGGCATTGTTCCGCGAGCCCCGACAGCGACAGCAATAACCATGCTTAGCGCCGCACCCCAAGCAGGCCATTCCACTCGATGTAATAACATTTCACTATTTGCTTTTCTCCATGGAAGCAATGGCGCGATCGCCATTAGAAATAGCAGCGTGAACCCAATAGGCATACTCATTTTTTCAAAATATGGAGCACCTACCGATATCTGACGACCTTGGAGCGCTTCCACAATCAGCGGAAAAACAGTGCCGAGAAGAACTACGAACGCGAAAACAGCGAACGCAAGATTATTGGCAAGAAATGCGCCTTCGCGTGAGAGCGGAGAATCTATCCCTCCGGGAGAGCGCAAACGGTCGCCCCTCCAAAAGATCAAAGATACAGTCACGATCACTACAAGCGAAAAAAATACCAAAAGCCAGCCGCCAAAGTTTCCTGCAGAGAACGCATGTACTGAAGCGAGGATTCCTGAACGAGTGATAAATGTTCCTAGAATCGTTAATGCAAACGTTGCACAAATTAAAGAAAGGTTCCATACACGAAGCAAGCCTCTCCGTTCTTGAACAAGTACGGAATGGAGGTAAGCGGTTCCGGTCAACCATGGGACCAAAGATGCATTTTCAACGGGATCCCAGCCCCAATATCCTCCCCAACCTAGAACATCGTATGCCCACCAAGCTCCAAGAATGATTCCAGCAGTTAGAAAACCCCATGCAAATAAGGTCCATCGGCGTGTTTCTAAAAGCCAGCCTTCTCCAAGGCGGCCAGTAATGAGTGCGGATATTGCGAAGGCGAATGGAACCGTGAAACCAACAAAGCCCAAGTAGAGCATTGGAGGATGAAAAGCGACAAGAATATGGTTTTGTAATAAAGGATTCGGACCTGGGCCGTCATACCCGACAGGTGGATCAAACGATTGAAAGGGGTTTGCTGGGCCGACCATCGCAAGAGCGAAAAACCCCATAACAAAGAACATGACAACTAACGCCCATGCAACCATCGGGTCGGTATAGCGGCCGCTGAACTTCACAGTTACTACAACAACGTAACCTGCAAGGATTAATCCCCAAAGTAGAACAGAGCCCTCTAGCGCTGACCACATTGTCGCTACGTTAAACAAAGGGGGAGTTAGCGAACTTCCCTGCTCTGCCACAAACTTCACGGAAAAATCTCGAGTTATCAAAGCCCTTTGCATTGCAAAGGTGGCGATTACCATCCCGCCGAGCACGAGCCACGAGTAACGAGCTCCTACTACGAGGAGTTTCTTTCTTGAAGTTCTAAGCCCAATGATGATGGTAACTATTCCGGACAAAGCCCCTACAAGGGAGAGCACGATACCGCTTAGTCCAATCGCAAGATTCATCTCATCTCCTAAGAGTCGGAACTCTTGTCCGGCTGCCCCCTATTTTCTGCATCATCAATACGGTCCTCACGATAATCATTATCATGCTTAACCAAAATTCGGTCAGCAGCAAACCACCATCCGTCATTGGCTCCGCCTAAGAAAACATAGTCTTTCGAAGGGAGAGGTCCGTTTTCCCATCTGCCTTCCAGTACTACAGGGACCCCCTTGTCAAATAAGTCAGGAGGTGTCCCCTGACTTACTACATCTACATAGACATCATCGAAAGCAATGGTAAAGAACGTATATTCTGCTTCTCCAATGATTAAGGTTTGCTCGGGGCCTGCACTGGAAATAGGAGAGCCGAGAAGTTGGAAACGTTTATCACTGAGCTCTTCCCTTTCAGCTACAGCTTGGTCGGCTTCCAGAAAAGACTGGCTATTTGTCGCTAGAAACCAGATGAGTCCGATAATCGTTCCGGCCACCGCAAGAAGAACTAATCCAGGTATCCACCGGGGCACGCTAGAGCGAGTATTTTTTCTCGGAGAAAGATCAATGGCATCTTGACCCTCATTCATCTTTAATCCTCGCCTGGTCATCTGTTGAGGAAATCCACCTTTGCCGATCGGATGGCACTGTTTCGGAGAGCTTTTTGCCTCGCCGNAGAACAAAAATTGCGTAAATTGCAGGAACTCCTACTCCAATAGCCCAACCTGCGATCAAGTAACCTAAATGTGTCATTGGGATTCTCCCTCTTGANNAGTCTCAGTTTCCGCTGCAGTGTGCAAATCCGCCTCAGCNTTGCGTTCTTCAATCGCAGCTCCATAACCTAATGCCTCATGCTCGGTGGAAAGCCAACCAACTCTAAACCGGTGGATCATAAGCCAGACGTAAGCCATTCCCATTATCAACGTTCCTAAGAACCATGTGAAAAGTGTCAAGTTTTCTAAATTACCATCGGTAAGCGATGACTGTTGATGCAGAGTACTATTTTCCCACCACTCAACAGACCGGTTTACGATAGGGATATTTATCGTGCCGANAATCCCTACTATGGCAGCTCGTTTTGCTCGGACGTGGGGTGAAGCCGGTACTTGTCGAAGAGCGAGGTATCCAATGAACATCAGAAACATCACCAATGTTGTTACCAGTCTGACGTCTCCCCATTCCCACCAAGTATTCCAAGTCGGCCTTCCCCATATGCTGCCAGTTACGAGGGTCAGACCGCAGAAAATAACTCCAATTTCTGCTGATGCATGTGCTGTAGTATCCCACCAGCGAGATTGCTTCCATAGGTACATGATGCTTCCCATCGCAGTGATGCCGAAAGCAATGTAAGAAAAGATTGCTACTGGGACATGTATGTAGAGCAACCGAACTGCGTCCTCCATCGTGTCATCTTTGGGGCTAAACACAAATGCAAAGAGGATCAGGACAGGGATACCTAGAGCTAAGCAGAATCCAAGAAATCGGGTGCTTCGAGAGCTTGTAGCGCTGGGTTGTGTGTCTTTGGCTTTCATAAATTTAATCTTCACGCGTCCTCCACAAGTTGCCCATAGGCCAACATACCTAAAACTGTGTATACAACAGCAAATACAGATAAAAGTCCTAACCAAGCCCAGCCATCCGCATCAACGCGACCAAATGCATCTCCGAAGGTTCTAGTAGCTCCAATAGCAATTGGCGCTAAGACTGGAAGAAGGAGAATGGGGAGAAGTGTTTCACGAACCCCGACCCCTGCTGCAATAACACCATAGAGAGTCCCAGACGATGCTATACCCATGGTCGCAAGAATCGCAGACAGACAAATTAACAATGGATCTTCGACAGAAAGATCAAATAGAGCAAGCATGACAAAGAAAAGAAGGATCTCTAAAGCTACTAGTTGGATAAAAAGAGCTATAGCTTTTCCAAGAAATACTGATGATGAATGCACAGGCGTAAGCAACATGCGCTCCCTTGCCGCATCGTCATCTTCAATTTTGACAGCTCGTTGGATTGCCAGAAGAGCAATGAGTAGGACAGCGACCCAGAACAAGCCGGGACCCGTGTCTCGCAGTGTTTGAGTATCTGCATCCAAAGCAAAGCCAAAAAGAACCACAATCAAGAGAGTGTAGGGAGCGATTTGATTCGTGAGGATTCGAGAACGAAGTTCAATTCGAAGGTCTTTACAAGNAATGGACCANGCGTCACGNAANTCCATCGNTACTCCCTTCANTATAGATATCNCTAGTAATNCGACCTCCAGCTANAGNGACAANTCGGCTGGGTGAAGNAGAGGAAACTTCCTTTGGNGCATGCGTAACCAATAGGACCGTTGCGCCAGATGCAGCAGCTTCCTGAATTAGATTATCTACGAGGTCACGACCTTCAGTATCTAGTGCAGCATGAGGCTCATCAAGAAGCCAGAGAGAAGGCCGCTGAACAACAAGTCCTGCGAAGGATGTTCTCCTTCGTTGCCCGGCTGAGAGCTGGCGGACAAGTACTTTCCGNAATCGGCCGTCAACCCCCATAATTTTGATAGCTTTGCTGATTTCATCTTNNCCAGCCCGGACCATTGAACCCCAAAANGCTACGTTTTCCTCAACAGTGAGATCCTCATACAAACCTGCCTTGTGGCCTAGCAACCCGACATCTTGCCTTATTGCCCTCCTATTTTCATTTAGGTTTTCTCCAAGTACATACGCTGAGCCTTCGCGAACCGGCAATAAGCCGGCACAAAGCCTCAACAGTGTGGATTTTCCTGCACCGTTTGGGCCCTTTATAGTAACTATTTCGCCTTGAGCTACTTTTAATGTCACGCCAGTCAAGGCGGGAAACTGCCCCAGCGTTACTACAGCTTCTTGAAGGTCAATAACATCATTCAACTTGGATAACCAATCAAATATTCCACTAATTAAAAGCTACTGGCATCCTGCGAATTTGCACGAGTTCTATCGCTACTAGTTCATTTTAGAGAATTGATACGATATGAACTCGAATCTGGCTTCATTTTCGCTAACGTCAACAGAGATGTTAATTTCACGTATCTTTCGGCGAATTGGTCAGTTAATGATTGTTCTGGGCATACTGACTCTTCTTTTTGTCGTCTACCAACTCTGGGGCACAGGGTTTTTGACCGACAGATATCAGGAAGGCCTTGAAAATGACTTTGTTGAACTTGTTGAACAGGTTGAACAGGTTGAACAGGTTGAACAAGTAGATGCCCCTGATGAGTCAGGGGCCGAAAGTGAATCGGAGCCTGATCTTGCAGAATTTCTCTGGCGTTCAGAGGGAGAGGCTATAGCGCAGCTTAATATCCCATCCTTAAATCTCTCGAAAACAGTTGTGTCTGGAGTAGGTGTACAGGCTTTACGAAAAGGCCCAGGCCACTACAGTCATACTCCTTTACCGGGAATGCCTGGCAATTCAGCAATAGCCGGGCACCGGACAACATGGGGGGCACCATTTGGAGAAATCAACGAGTTAGAGCCCGGTGATGAAATCATCATGCAAACCGTGCAAGGGTCATTTACATATCGAGTAGTAGAACAAATGGGCGGAAGAGGATACTTTATAATTAGTCCGAACAGGCTTGATGTACTCGAACAGGACTTCGATACCTACCCGAACAGGCTTACTCTTATTTCTTGCCACCCCAAACTTACGGCTCGCCAACGAATCGTCGTTGTCGCTGAACTAATCGGAGAACCTGCAGATTACTATCCTCCTCCGAAGCGCCCTGTTTTTAGCCTTAATCTTTCATTCGGGATCGAGGGAGGGGATGCNCCAATCCCAGCANAACCTTCAAACCCCTTTGACGAACAAGAACCCTCTNCNGANAANTCGTCACAAGATNNCCCTCCGATNGTGGANAATAATGCAAGTNCTGCCGAAACGACATCAGATNTNGGNCCNCCNACCGTTGAAGATGTTGNGGTCACAAGCTTCGGCGAAGGCCTCGATGGAGATAAGGATGCGGTTCCCCCCACTATCGCATGGGGTATNGCTGTTTTTATGATTGGATTTACGACTTTCTNCATAGGAAGCCGGTGGAAAAAATGGCCTTCATACCTGATAGGGTTTTTCCCATTTATCGTTGCAGTTGCTATCTGGTTTTTCAATCTCGAAAAAACTTTACCTAGCTAGGAAGACCATCAATTAATGCCGATAAAATCTCTAATCACTTGCAGTATTCTAAATGATGTAGTTGTTTAGAATGATTTACCGCCTGCAATCCAGCATCATTTATTACTAGGTACCAACGATGAGATCTCTTTTCAAACAAAGCCTTTGCATCATNGCATTCAGTTCTGTGTTTTTAGTAGNACTCGGTTGTTCATCGGATAANGAGCAAGAGTCATCAAACGAAGCNTCAATTCTGCCTGGTGCTTTAAGCAGGATGGGAGATGCCGATACCTTAACTCTTGAGGGGGAGATAGTTAATTTTCAGTATGAACTTCGCCTTGAGGATTGTTTTAACGAATACCGGCTGATCGACGAAGAAACAGGCGATATCACTGATCTGACAACAATTGTAGATTGCAGAAGGCCGCACGACGCAGAGATCTTCAAGGAGTTTGTTCACCCTGCTACATCTGAGGAACCATATCCTGGGAAAACAGAACTTGAACGCTGGTCTGCCATAAAGTGCTACGAAGCCTTCAAGGATTTTGTGGGTTCCGATTACGAACNGTCAGCGNTNGAAATCGGATANATNCCGCCTGAGCAAGAAGACTGGGAAATAGGCTTGTATCGAATTGTTACATGCTACGTTTATGTGCCNGANAGCCAACTTTCNGGATCGATGCAAGGAAGNANAATATAAATGATGCCNCNAANTATCCAACANACTTTGTCTAAAAGCAGTTACCCGACATGACTGATTCNCTCCAAACTCAAAGAAAGCTAGTTAGTCGATTCGTTAAGATTGGGAAAAGGGTGGGCTATTCTCTCTGGCTGGTTGCAATCATTTTGTTCTTCGTACTGTTTGCTACGGATTTTGATGGACCATTAGTAACGGTTGTAATTGTCACCCTTATCGTTGGATCAGTTGTTCTCCTTCCTTCGATTGTTTTAAGCTACGCAGTTCGGGCGGCCGAAAGGGAGGATCGAGCACAGCNAATNGAGACTGAAGAATAAGCTCATTGTNAGTCTGGTGGTCGCGGCCCTCCAATNGGAGAAATATCAATTGGGGATTCAGGNAANTCGCCGTTAATGATCTGCGGNAGAAACTCTCTNAAACGNTCCGGAAGTGTTTGCTCTTCAGATGCCAGCAAGTCTTCAAGGGNCCACCATCTTCCTTCTTCAAANGCCGCTGCCTCTAGTGCTTCCAGCCCTTNNGGGTCCCANTCTGCGNTCTCCTNGNTTTCTGCGAGGTGTATCCGNTCATCGGATTTGAAGTGGTACATGGCAAAATCAAATTCNACNTACTGGGTCCAGATGCANGGGCCAACGACNACGTTCTTGAANCCNCATTCTTCNTATAGCTCTCTTTNTGCCGCGTCNGCACTACTTTCACCTCGCTCGATTCCGCCGCCAGGTATCTCCCACCAAGTTCCCTTTTCAGGCCGCATTGGGTCAGAGCCCTTGACAAGAAATATCTGGCGGTTCCTATCTAGGAGCACTACGCGAGCAGCCGGTCTTCGGAAACCCCAAACCATTAGTTTTTAGGCAGCTCGGTAAATGGGGTTTCTTTGGGATGCCCGGGCTCTTTCGGAAGACCCAAAACACGCTCTCCTATGATGTTTCGTTGGACTTGATCTGTTCCACCGTATATTGATGGCGCTGGTGAAAAGACCGTGACTTCATGAATCCAGCCCCCGTGATCCACCTCAGAAGCAGTCAGCATACCTTCGGCGCCGATGACCATATTTCCAACTTCCCGGAATTGCCGGTATAGCTCGCTCATCATCAGCTTTCCCATATTGCCCTCTGCGCCTGTCCTATCTGCATTTGATTTTGCCCGAATCATATTTAGACGATTTACTTCAACGAGAGTGTGCAGTTTCATCATCTCATCTCTGATCACTGGATCTTTATCTTGACCTAACTTTTGAGAGAGCTCGGCAAGTCGGTCAAATAATCTTGGGCCTATTGCAGGGTTTCCTCCTCGAACCTTATTGATCGATGAGATGACCTCGCCTACTTTGCGCTCCAACTGCCCTGCGACTGAACCTGGTATGGCAGTAGGGACTGGGATTGTTCCGCTTCCCAAATGTGACCTTTCGAACATAAGCGTGGCGTTGGCTACTCTCCACCCATTTGATTTTCCTCCGATCAATGCATCGTCATGAACCCGTCCGTCTGTAATAAAGACTTCATTGAACAAGGCGCGGCCTGTCATTTCGGTTAGAGGTCGCACGTCAACGCCATACTGTTTCATGTTGAAGGCAAAGTAGGAGATACCTTGGTGTTTAGGGAGCTCTGGGTCTGTTCTTGCAATCAACATCCCCATATCAGCAACTTTTCCACCTGAAGTCCATACTTTCTGCCCATTGATTATCCACTCATCCCCATCTTTTTCTGCTTTGCATTGCAGGCCAGCTAAGTCAGACCCTGCTCCNGGTTCTGAGAAAAGTTGACACCATGCATGCTGCCCGTTGAGAATTTTTGGAATGTACTCTTCTATCTGTTCTTGAGTGCCGTGCGCAGATATAGTTGGCGCAGCTAACATCATTCCCAGCCCAGTTGGTGGGCCTAAGACGTTTTTGTCAGCTATTACGCTTAAAACAGCATGGTTTAGCGCTCTGCTCCAGCCTCTCCCACCAGCTTCTTCAGGAAGCATCGGATGTGAGAGTCGGGCATCGGCCATGAGNTGCCACCANTCNGCGACGGTAAGTTTAGGGTCCCAGTTCTTCTCTATCCATTCAGAGACTTCNGTNTTGACTTCTTGTTCGCTTATTTGGCTCATGGTACTCCTAGGAGTTTCTTTCGCTTACACATTGTAAATCTACCCGATCGTCTCTAGGACGACTATCCCAGCTTAGTTCTGGGTCCTTCTTGACGTTTAGGAACGACGCTCAAAGTCTCTCCGTCCCTGTAGATAGATACTTTCGCACCGTAGATGTCTTTCAGCGAGTCTTCAGTGATTACTTCACTTGCTATCCCCGAGTTAGTGACCACACCATTCACTAAGAGCGCCATTGAAGTGCCGTACTGAGATGCCAGAGTTAAATCGTGAAAAGCGCTGATAACAGTCAACCCGAGATNTTGGCGTTGCNTGTCTACAAGTTCAAGTACTTCTTGTTGATGCCCTAAATCAAGTGCTGTAGTTGGCTCGTCCAAAAGAAGAATCTTGGGCTGTTGAACTAAGGCACGAGCTATGATGACTCTTTGCCTTTCACCTCCAGACATTTCTGTCACATATCTCTCAACAACGGTTCCTAAATCTAGGTTGTCCACAACAGACAGCACATACGTTAAATCTTCTTTGGTTGGCTGGAATCCCCTTCCGAGGTAAGGGGTCCTCCCCAAAAGGATGTAATCAAGGACCTTCACTCTGGGAGGGACAACTGGGATTTGGGGAACGATCGATATTGTTTGTGCTCGTTNTTTAGGAGCNAGCTNGGAAAGGTCGATNCCGTCGAAGACAATATTTCCAGTTGAAGAAACGAGTCCCGCTATTGCTCGAAGGAGGCTTGACTTACCTGAACCATTTGGTCCNATTATGGATAGCCATTCTCCAGATTCAACGCTGAGAGAAACAGNGTTAACAACTTTCTCTCCTCCCAGAATGACCGTTACCGATTCTAAATCCANAACAGGAGAAGANCCTTCCACGCTAGATAACTCCATCGGATCTCCTTCTTAGGACAAAGAGGAAGAANGGCGCTCCNAAAAACGCTGTTACTACTCCNATTGGAAGTTCGGCAGGAGATTGAAGAGTTCTTGCAAGAAGGTCGGTAAGTGTTAAGAAGGCGGCTCCGATGAGGAAAGATAGCGGAACGACCACACGATTAGAAGCTCCTACTACTAGGCGAACAGCGTGGGGAACAATAATGCCGACGAAGGCAATAAGGCCGCTTACAGCTACAGCGGAGGCAGATGCAAGAGAAGCTGCGGCTATTACAATCCAGCGAACGCGTTGAGGGCGGATCCCCAGAGAAAGGGCTTCTTCTTCTCCTACCGCCAGTACATCTAAAGCTCCTCTCATCANGAACATCACTGTNACAGAAAGAAGNGCATANGGAAGAATCAAAATGACTTCATCCCACCCACTGGTGCTCAANCGGCCGAGTATCCAACTATANACCTGTCGCANCGTCGCCGATTCTCGCTGTTGGATGTATGTCTGGATGGCAGTGAANANGGACGCTACTGCTACTCCTGCAAGNAGCAGNCTTGCAGTGCTCGTNGATCGGCCAACAGCACCACCAACCGCTAATGTGATTCCTACTGCGATAGCTGAACCGAGNAACGCNGCGATTGGGAGGGCATCNAACATCCCACTCCCGTTTGAAGCACCTGAGACGATNGCTACGGTAGCTCCAAGTCCTGCGCCAGCCGCGACTCCTAATAAGTACGGATCGGCTAAGGGGTTCCTAAANACGCCNTGNTANGAGGCNCCNGCCATNGCAAGAAGCCCTCCAACTATTAAGCCGAGCACAATTCGGGGAAAGCGAACGTCCCATACGATCGCTGCTTCTATCTTAGATAAGCCAGAATCGACAGAAATTCCAGGAAATCTATCGAAGATTTCAAGGAATATTCGGTCGGGTCGAATNGATACAGGCCCGAACAGCAGGCTTAATAAAATTGAACATAGAAGTATCAGGAAGGCCCCGACAACTAACGNTGGAGTTAGTTGTGCGGGGACAATCCCCTCTTNGTNCGAATCTTTATTCAATTTGCTCCATGGCGACGACAACTGCTTCAAAGAAATCTACAACACGAGGGCCCCATCGTGAAGCTATATCNTCATCCAATTCGATAACTTTGCCTTCACTNACTGCGGTGAGGGCGGTCCACCCGTTTCTTTCTGAAACNGNTTCGGCACTTTGACCACAGCACTTTGTGTCAGCTAAAAATATCAGATCAGGGTCTTGCGAGAGTATGTACTCTTCTGAAAGTTGGGGATACCCGGATCCTGCTTCATCTGCAGCGTCTGCTATGTTGGTGAGCCCAATCATTNCGTAAACCTGGCCAATNAAGGTTGTCGATGTTACTGAATAATAGGTCTGGTCCAGTTCATGGTAGAACGTGTAGGGGGTGAANCCGCTACCGCGCGTGACAAGCTCATCGATCTTTTGTTCCATCTCTAANACGACGTTCTCAGCTTGCTCGCTATTGCCTGTTGCTTGTCCAAGTTGTTGGATCTGTTGGTAGGTATCTTCGAGAGTCATTGCAGAAAACTGCGTTAGTGAGGGTATACCTACGTTTGCTAGTCCCTGCTCTATGTCCTCTGGGAGGTAGGAATGGACAACTAGATCGGGCTCCATTGCAAGAATTGCTTCCAAATTTGGTGACCAGCCCGAGATATCTGAAACTGGAGCTTCNGGCGGGTAGTTTGATTGNTCATCTACNGCGAAGACCTGCTCTCCAGCCCCGATGGCAAAAAGGATCTCTGTTGCNGTAGGAGATAACGACAGTATTTTTACCGGCTGTNTCTCTAATNTAAGNTCACCCATNGNGGTCTGAAGCGTAACTGGGAACGCTTNGGCNANGGGTTCTTCCGCTTCAGCAGNTTCTTCCGCTTCANCAGGCTCTTNCGCTTCNGCAGANTCNTCCATNTGNNTNCTCCATCTGGCTACTACTTGGCGCGTCAGCTGTCTCACCGCTTGCTATTATTTGCGGCTCAGAGCTTGAACAACTAGCAGCTACCGATAT
>PAEG01000040.1 GCA_002703045.1 Acidimicrobiaceae bacterium | reverse complement strand
AGGGCATAGCCATATCGGTGTAAGAGATCTTCGGGCGGATCTAGCAACGCATCTGAAAAGAGCCGAAGCGGGAGACCGTCTGATAGTGACAGTCGATGGGCGTCCTATAGCTCAAATCGGGCCCTTGGAGCCGGTAGGTGAACCGAGCTTGGAGGACCTCGTGGCTTTGGGACTTGTTAAACGACCTAAAAATATGAGTCAACCTCAAAGGGCCCAACTTTCGCAGATCCCGATCGACGTATCTGCGCATCGCATTATTCAAGAGATACGCGGCCCATGATCCTAGCTATAGATACTTCTGCTCTGGTACTTAGATACCTTCCTGGCGATCATAGGGAATTAGTTCTTACGGAAATGGAGCAAATCGATGTCTGGTGTGCTTCAGAGCTGGTTCGAGCTGAAGTCCTACTTACGTTACATCGAGCGTCTATTTCTCCGACTCAGAATATGGAATTNTCAACCCGGTTTAATACCGATTGGGACTCATTTCATGTTGTGCCTCTAGANGGTCGCTGCATTAGCCACGCTTCTCAACTGGGGTCCAGNTTNGGCCTCAGGCTTGTGGATGCNCTTCATTTCGCAGCGATTGATCGACTTCCTCGACCGGTGAAATATCTCACTCTTGATCATCGACAAATCCCAGCAGCGGTCGAGCTTGGGTTCGAACTACTAACCCCTTTAGAAGAACTCAGCTAAATTTCGTTCTCTGGTCGCCCATTTCCACCTTGTGGTTTCCCACCCATATTCGCGTTAAGTGTTGCTTCGGACATCAGTTCTTCCATGAGAGGCCCAAGGTCGGTTGGGTCATCAGGTTGGGTGCCGCTTGGACCTAAGGTCCACCCTTCNGCAATACCCAACTGATTTCCNCGAATNTCGAATAGTCGACCGGTCACGTTANTTGCTTCCTCGCTNCAAAGCCACGTTGCCGTTACAGCTTGCCACCTTGGAGACATCGCTTCTTTCTGTTCATCGGTCAGGCCATCCATTCCCACCAGATCTTCAGTCATTCTTGACAAGGCGGCAGGGACAAGCGCATTCACTGTGACATTGTATTTCGCTAATTCCATTGCTGTTATAACCGTAAATGCTGCAATGCCTGCTTTCGCAGTTCCGTAATTACTTTGTCCTATGTTGCCGTAGATACCTGAAGGTGATGAAGTGTTAATAATTCTTCCGTAGGTTTCCTCACCTGCTTTCGCTTGATTACGCCAATAAACTGCTGCGTGGTGGGATGGGCCGAAAGTTCCTTTTAAATGCACGCTCATAATGGCATCCCAATCATCTTCGTTAAGAGAAAAGAGCATCCGGTCTCGAAGAATTCCNGCATTATTAATGACGATGTTGAGATCTCCGAAAGTATCAACAGCTTGATCGATCATTTCCTTTGCTGCTTGAAAATCTGCGACATTCCCACCATTTACTACTGCCTCGCCGCCGAATGATTTAATTTCTTCGACGACTTTCTGAGCAGCAGAAAGATCTTCACCTACTCCATGGCGGTCGCCTCCAAGATCATTTACAACGACCTTCGCCCCGTGTGAAGCTAGCATCAACGCATGCTCACGACCTATACCACCAGCCGCTCCAGTAACTAGGGCGACTTTTCCTTCAACCAGTTTGCTCATGATTCCTCTTTCATAATTATTGCGTCCCTCTGGGGCGAGAATACTCAAAGTCGGGGGTAAAGTGCGACCCAAAATAGATATTCCCGTTTTTCTAGCAAATCTTAANTCTATTTCTTGTTCTTTTGAGATGTGAAGTAAGTTCCTAGTAGATGATATGCCAATCATGTAAGGGGGTACTTTATGGGGGCGTTAGAAGGTATAAGAGTGGTAGATGTGGGATTGCTTGTTCAAGGCCCGCAAGCAGGTCAGACNCTTCGAGATTTAGGGGCTGANGTCATAAANGTTGAACTCCCAGGACTCGGTGACATGGCGAGGTGGATACCTATCTCAATGGAAGACTTGCGGACTCCCTATTTCGAAGCTTGTAACCGTGGAAAAAAAAGCATAACTGTTGATCTTCGTATCGCTGAAGGAGCGAACATTTTTCGGAAGCTAGTTGATACTGCTGATGTACTAGTAGCGAACTTTAAACCCGGAACACTTGAGGCTTGGGGACTCAGCTATGAAGCTTTGAGTAAATCAAACCCTGGTCTCATTTACGCAATGGGTTCAACATTTGGGCCTGAAGGAAAAGGAGCAGACCGAGAAGGAGCTGACCTTGCGGGACAAGCTGCTGGGGGGCTCATAAGCACCACAGGTTCTGATGGGGAACCTCCCACGCCAGTTGGTGCCACCATAGCTGATCACATTGGGAGCATGAATATGGCCGTGGGTATTCTTGCTGCCCTTTTTTCCCGAAATGTCACCGGCAAAGGACAAAGGATAGATGTTTCTCTACTTGGAGGGCAGATCTATGCACAGGCCTCTGAGTACACAGCGTATTTAATGACGGGAGAAGTGCCGGGTCGAAGCAATGGGGGGCACCCGCTATTACCAATGGCCTATGGAGTTCTTGAAACAGCTGATGGTTATATAGCCTTGGTTGGTGTTCTTCCAGATAAAAGACAAGCACTTTATGAAGCTGCGGGAGTGCCAGAGCTTATAGAAGATGAACGCTTTGCGCCTATCATTTACACTACAGAGATAAGGCAGGAGCTATTTCGACTGCTAGCGGACGGGTTTAAAGCTAAAACTACTGACGAGTGGGCTNCAATTTTGGATCGTATCGAAGTTCGCTATGCCCCAGTCAACGATTATGAACAAGCAGCATCTGATCCGCTGGTCACAACTAACAAATACATCGTAGAGCTGGAGGACTTTAATGGAGAAATGAGAAGGGTCGTTGGTTCTCCAATTAAAATGTCCGACACCCCAACTTCTCCCTCTGCTTCGGCCCCAGAACTTGGACAACATACAGAGGAAATTCTTTTAGAGCTGGGCTATTCGTGGGAACAGATTGGTGAGCTGCGTGACTTGCAAGCGATTTAGTAATCATGTTGACACCTGCCATGAGTTTTCATAGAAGCTAGCTAGCATCTATCCAATGCACTGTTTGCAACGATNTCTAATTGCAAGTCTTCTGACTTTATGTCTNATCTCCTGNTCAAACACCAATGAAGGAANGGTAGAANACTCAGAAAGTTCTGTAGAAGCTGAAACGCCTTCTTCNAGTGGTATNGAAACTGAGCCTCCAACACNAGGGGTAGTAGTTGAGGCCACAGAAGACAAGGANGTGATTCTGGTTGGACTAATTATCGATGAAGAGAACATNATGTCNTCATACGACCGCCAACCAGGGGTTGCGTTCGTAGGGATGATCGAAGAATATAACCGGCAGGGGGGGCTACTGGGTAAAAAGATCGAAGTTCTTCGTGAAAACGGTGAATCAAGGCTTTCGGTGACCAATGNCGCTGCAGAGAAACTAATCAAGTCAGGTGTTCAACTTCTTGTCGTTACCTGTGAATTAGATTTTGCCGCACCAGCAATCAAGCAGGCCAAAGAAGCAGAGGTTCTCTTGATATCTCCATGCGCTTCTGAAGAAGACTGGGGTTTAGGTGAGGTCGATACTCTTGCTTTTTCAATGGTTACACGCCCGAAGGTCTATGGAGCGCAACTCGCCGACCACCTTTGGGGAGAGGGAAACCGAACAGCTGCGATATTTTGGGACGATACTGTGCCAGAAACAATTCAAGAATGTATTGCTTTTCGAGATAGATGGAGGAATTTAGGGGGTAGATCGACCGTAGAGTCAGCGGTGAACATGGTAACGGCACCATCTGTGATAGGTCCAGCCGACAGATTAGGGTCACTTGATGTTGACGTGATAGCGATATGCGCCACCAATAGGGTAGGCGTTCTAACCTTGCAACTGATTCGAGGAGCAGGATGGCTGACCCCAATAGTTGCGGGCCCCTCATTGGATAGCGCCTCGTTTTTCACCTCTGATATTCCAAATTTAGGAGATTTTAGGATGGTTTCATTTGCTAGTACAAGAGGGGATGACCCATACGTGGGGGTCAATCAGGCTGCAGTTAACTTTCAGAATGTCGATGGGATTCCCCCAGCTAGTGGCCGATATATCCTAGGCGCTGACCTTGCAGAATTATGGTTCCAAGCTGTGAACTTTGCGGGAACGGCTGATAGCAGGATAGTGGCAGAAACCATAAAATCTTTTGGATCTATTACCGTTCCTTCGGGGCTCATTGAGTTCGAAGGTACGCAAGCGGTGACTAAACGTACTTTACGGATGTTAAAAAACGTCGGCGGCTATATGGTTTTCGAGTCGATAGTCCAAGAGCCAAATCAATAGCCAAGCTCTAAATCCAGTTCGCCCAGCAACGAATCACCTGATATATATCTTCGAACATTCTCTTCCACCCTCGAAGCTAATAGTTCAATACCCATTTCAGGCGTATTCCCGATGTGGGGCGTAATGAGGCAATTCTCCAACTCCCATAAAACATGGTTATCTGGAAGGGGCTCTGGATCTGTAACATCTAGCACTGCTCCGAAGATTTGACCAGACTGCAGAGCTTCAACAAGATCAGCAGTCACAACATGCCTCCCTCTTGCGACGTTCACGAGCACTGCTTTTTCCGACATCATCCCTAAAAAGGAGGTATCCACGATTCTGGTAGTTGCTGGGGTTAAGGCAAGTGCAAGCACTACAACGTCAGCTGACGGAAGGACATTGGGTAGATCCTCAAGACAGGCTGTGTGGGTTGCGTTAGGAACCTTCTCCTTTGACCTCCTGACTACGGTCGTTTCACAATCAAAGGCAGACAATAAGGGAAGTAGGTTATTCGCTATCCCGCCTGCTCCAAGAATTACAACATGAGATCCGAACAAGGTCTCACCAACCGGCGCACTCCATCCTTTTGTCCTAGCGTAGGTTATAAGGCCACGTTTTAAAGCAAGAATCGATCCCAGTACATGTTCCGCCACCGGTTGAGAATATACGCCCTTTCCGCAAGTCCATGTTCGCTGGTCATCAAGCATTGGCAGAAAAGGTTCTATCCCTGCAAAAGGAAGCTGGACCCATTCTAAATTCGACGCCAGTAAGTTAGGGAGCAACTCAGGACGGCTAGGGTCAGCCCAGATAAGGCCACTAGCCTCATCAATGGGACTAACTGAGGCACCCGCTGTTACCACCGCTTCTACCAATTTCTCTCGCCGCCAATTATCTGGTTCAACGGCTAACTTAACTTCTTCAATATTCTTATTTTTAATTTTCATAGGGTGTTCATTTCACCAAGTCACTTATTTGGGTGGGAGACTAGAGGTTCGGCACTATGGTCAATATATGGATATTGCAGATTCAGTCCTTGACCTTATCGGCAGAACCCCCATGGTGCGCCTAACCCGTGTCACAGAGGGTATTGCATGTCCTATCGTAGCGAAAGTTGAGACAACGAATCCCGGTGGGAGCGTGAAAGATCGGCCCGCGCTTGCGATGATAGATGCTGCAGAAGAAGAGGGTCTCCTTAGCCCAGGGTCAACAATTATAGAACCAACGTCAGGGAACACTGGTGTAGGTCTCGCGATAGTTGCTGCTCAAAGAGGGTATGACTGTGTGTTCGTAATGACTGACAAAGTAAGTCCTGAGAAAGTAGACCTATTAAAAGCGTATGGTGCTGAAGTGATTGTTTGCCCGGTCGATGTAGCTCCAGAAGACCCAAGATCGTATTATTCCACTGCTGAAAGACTAGTCAATGAGCGTCCTGGCGCATTCAGACCAAACCAGTACAGCAACCCAATCAATCCGTTGTCACATTACGTGACAACGGGGCCAGAGATTTGGGAGCAGACTGACGGGAAAGTAACACATTTTGTCGCTGGAGCAGGAACAGGAGGAACCCTATGTGGAGTAGGGAAATACCTCAAAGAGCAAAACCCAGATATCCAAGTTATTGCCGCAGACCCAGAGGGCTCTGTTTATAGTGGGGGAGATGGTCGTCCATACCTTGTTGAGGGAGTGGGGGAAGATTTCTGGCCTGAAACATACGACCCGGCACTCATAGACAGGGTAATTGCAGTCAGTGACGCCCAGTCTTTCCATCGAACTCGGGAAGTTTCAAGGCAGGAAGGTCTCCTCATCGGAGGGTCCTGCGGCACCGCTGTTGATGCGGCGATAACTGTTGCGAGTGAGCTTTCTGAAGAAGACCTAGTAGTAGTTTTGCTACCTGACTCTGGTCGAGGATACCTATCAAAAATCTTTAACGATGAATGGATGATGCAATATGGTTTCCTCTCTGATGAAGGTCCTACGATCCAAGAGATAATTGATGGTAGAACATCAGAGGTTCCGAATATTGTGTATGTTCAGCCTGATGACACAGTAACCAAAGCAGTAGAGCTTATCCAGCAATACAATTTATCGAGAATCATTGTCGCCCAAGGAAGTCTTCCTTTGTCGGCCGCCGAAATAAAGGGGACTATTGATGAAACCCAACTACAAATTCGGTCATTCGAAAAAGGATTCTTCGAAATGAAGTGTTCAGAAGTGATGGGTCCTCGAATGAATTTTGTCGGATCTGGTGAATCCATAAGGTCGGTTCTTTTCAAACTCGAGCATGACCAGACCTTGATAGCGGTAGATAAAGGCCGTCCCATAGCAGTAATCTCAGCCTCCGATATATTGTCATATTTGCAAAGATCGGGAAAGGCAAAAAATGGCTAGAGAGAATATGGATGAGCGTTGGGGATTCGAAACCAGGGCAATACATGCCGGCCAAAAACCTGACCCACAAACTGGTGCTATAACTGTTCCGGTCTACCAAACAACAACGTATGAACAGGACGAAGTTGGTAAGGATCGGGGGTATGAGTATTCGAGAACTGGAAACCCTACAAGAGATGCTTTAGAGATAAGTGTTGCAGCGTTAGAAGGCGCTGAGTTCGGAAGAGCATTCGCTAGCGGTATGGCGGCTGAAGATACGATCCTAAGGCTCTTGAATCCTGGAGATCACATAGTTATGGGCAATGATGCGTATGGCGGAACCTTTCGCTTAATTTCCAAAGTTCTCACACGCATGGGAGTTACTTGGTCCGCTGCAGACTTTTCCAAAAGAGAGAATATTGAGAACTGCCTTACAGATAGGACGCGAGTCGTCTGGGCTGAGACGCCATCAAACCCGCTGCTATCAGTCGTTGATATAGAAATGTTATCAGAGGTAGCGCACTCCATCGGCGCTTGGTGCGTCGTCGATAATACATTCGCTACTCCCTATCTTCAGCAACCTCTCGCACATGGCGCCGACTTTGTAGTGCACTCAGCAACAAAATATCTTGGCGGGCATTCAGATGTAGTTGGAGGCTTTATAGCTACGAACTCTCCAGAACTAGACCAAGAGATCGGGTTCCTTCAGAATGCGATAGGAGCTGTACCAGCGCCATGGGATTGCTACCTGCTCCTTCGAGGCGTTAAAACTCTTTCAGTCCGAATGGATCGGCACTGTGACAATGCTGAAAGAATCGTTACATTTCTCGATGGCCATCCGAAAGTTGCCGATGTGCTATACCCTGGCCTTTCAAGCCACCCGACTCACGATATAGCGAAGAAGCAGATGAAAAAATTTGGAGGGATGGTGTCATTCACTGTTCATGGTGGCCCTGAAGCTGCCCGCATGGTAGCAGGTAGCACTAAGTTGTTCACTCTCGCTGAATCACTCGGGGCTGTAGAGTCGTTAATCGAAGTTCCTGCTGCAATGACTCATTTATCAGCAGAAGGATCTCCGCTTGAAGTTGATGATTCACTAATAAGGCTATCCGTAGGAATTGAAACAACTGATGACCTTTTAGAGGATCTTAGTAATGCTCTCTCATAAAGTCAGTTGGGCTCAATTCTGAAGGTGGAGAGTTTCCTCAGCTAAGCAACTGAGTTCCTGCTCCCAATCTTCCGGCTCAACATAGGGAGTAAGTATAAATTTACTTGCGCCAACTTCGATAAATTCTTGTATCCGAGCAGATAATTCTTTGCGATTTTGAACAATGATATCTCCTGCTTTAATTTCTGGTCTTCTACTTTGAACTGCTTGAACAATCTGATCGGGGATCGAGCCATCAGCCGTATATATGATTAGGACACCAAAGTGCTCTCGGTCGATAACTTCTCGATTGGCACTAATAGAGTGCTTATCAATTTCAGGTATAGCTTCAGCTATATCGTTTGGAGTGCAGAAGCTAGGGAGCCAACCATCTCCCAAGCGGCCTACTCGTTTCAATTCAGAGGGAGCAATGCCTCCCAGCCAAATATCCAGAGGATTTTGAATCGGTTTTGGCTTAACTCGAACATCAGTAAGTTGGAATCGCTGGCCACTATGACTGACACTATCCTCTTCCCATAAACGGCGCATGAGTGGCAAAGCTTCATCGAACCACGGGGACCTATCTTTTCTCTCGAGTCCAAATGCCTGATGCTCAGCTAAATTCACAGCTCCTAGCCCAAAGGCGGGGAGTACTCGACCATTCGAAATCCTGTCGAGACTAGCAAATGATTTTGCAAGGAGCACTGGATTGCGTCCGGGTAGAACCATAACAGATGGTCCAAATTTCAACTTCTCTGTCCTAGCCGCTATCCAACTCATAGCTACTAATGGGTCTAANCCTGTTCCTGANACACGCTCCGAAAACCAAAGNGAATCAAAGCCNAGTTCTTCTAATGAAGTTGCCANCTNCCCGAGGGTTTNGGGNTCGGTAGCGCTAGANCTAGTNCCTAATCCAAACCCGATNCGAATCTTCATGTTAACTCCAATNCCTTCAAAGAANGCATAGAGCACGCTGGAGCCAGTGGCCTTGTCAAGACTCNGNAGATAAGCCATNGAAGACAAATAATGCTATTGTGAAATTCNTATGGCTGANNAATCATTTGAGTTNNACNAAAGTTTTTTNGATCCCGNAGTGCAAGATGACCCATTTGATGCGTATGCAACTCTTCATGAGAAGTGCCCTGTCTACAAAGTCCCAGAAAATGGGCTGTATATGGTCACAAAGTATGAAGATGTTCGAGAGGTATTAACAACCCCATCGATTTATTCCAGTAGGCCAGGTACGGGTGCCGGAGGACTTAATGAGGCATCAAAAGCTCATGCTCAGGTATTCGAAGAAAAAGGGTGGGTGAAAGGACGAACACTCCAACGAACCGATCCTCCGGAGCACAGTCATTACAGAAAAATACTGGGGCGGGTATTCACAAGACGCGCAGTAGACGGAATGATTCCTCGTATTGACGAGATAACTCATGGTTTGATTGATCAGTTCATCGAGAGGGGCCACTGCGAATTCGTATCTGAATTTGCTCTACCGTTGCCCGGCATATTCATTTGTGAACAGCTGGGACTTCCCGCTGAAGAGTATGAGACCTTTAAGAAATGGGCAGATGCCATGCTCGCTATGTCACAGCGACCACTTTCTCCAGAAGAAGCCGTAGTGCAAGCAGAATATGAAGTGGAAGCTCAGCACCATCTTGCTCGAGAATTTGAAAAGCGTAGGAAAGAACCTACAGATGACTTAATTTCTGCNTTAGTNCATGCTCATCAGGAAGATGAGCCATTTACGATGGAAGAACTTCAAGACTTGATGCATCAGCTAGTTACAGGTGGATTCGAAACTACTACAGCAGCTTTAAGTACCTCGATGTGGCTTTTGTTGCGATATCCAGATCAAATGCAAATGCTGAGAGATGACAGGTCTCTCCAAAAAAACTTCATTGAGGAGAGTTTGAGGTTCGATAGCCCAGTAGCTGGGCTTTGGAGAACAGCCGCATGCCCTGCTGAATTGGGAGGTGCTTCAATACCCGAAGGTTCTGCTGTCATGCCAAGGTTTGCTGCAGCCAATCGGGATGCCGAAGTCTTTGAAAATCCCGATCAATTCGATATCACGCGTGAAGACCTTCATAACCATGTGGCATTCGGGTTGGGAAGCCATTTTTGTCTTGGGGCCTCACTTGCGAGAGCTGAACTGATGTCGGCCTTCACGGCAATTCTTGACCGCATGGAAAATATCCGATTGGTAGAACCAATAGATGACCAGCCCCACAAATTCAGTTTCTTTCTCCGGCCCATGAAAGAGCTCCACATCGAATTCGATAAAGTCTAGAAAAAGAAGCTAGCTAGAGGCTTACGGATACGCCTTCATATGGGCTAGGGTCCTCAGTATCCGGAATAATTGGCTTTGACCAGCTCATAGCATCTGCAAGGTTACTTGCGATATCTTTCCATTCAGTTGGATTCCACCCTTCAGCNTTTCCCACAAGCTTTGGGCTTTGGTCAAAATGAAGCAACGCGGGTGTCTTTTCAAGTTGCATACTGCGAGCGAAAGATAGGTCAGGGTCCACGAAAGTTAATATCTCTGATGACCACGGGCCAAGAAACTCTTTCGAATCCTCCTCGCTTCCGAGAACCATCCAAGCACCTCGACAATCAGCCTCCTTAAACGATCGCAGAATACGACCGGCGGTCTCAACGATCCAAGAGCTTTCATGTGTATACGGATCTACTACCACCAAAAGTAAATGAAAGGTAGTTACCCATTCTCTTAACGATCGAGAAGACCCATCTAAGCGCTTCAGAGATATGTTGGCATCTGGCGATATAGTCACGGATATCAAACTAGCGCACAAGGCCATCTGCTGTGGAACTATATGCACATTAGCTTAGAGATATTTGCAAGTTAATAGAATTATGATTCCATGGAGTAGGGGGTCTTTAAAATTATTTTGAAATAGGCTAGGAAAAACATCTATGAAAAAGCAGTCTTTGGTATTTTTATTTCTTGCGATTATTGCTGGCGTAGTCACGTTATTTGCATTTCGATTTTTTCAAAGTGATTCTAATACCCCGGCTCTTTTGTCTGAGGGTGAAAGTGAAGCTGCCGAAGCGCTGGAGGGTGAAAAGCCAGTGGCCGAAACGACCCCTGTCCCTATATCATCCCCAACTCCAACTCCAACTCCAACTCCAACTCCAACTCCGACTCCGACTCCGACTCCGACTCCGACTCCAATGCTTCCAAAGAAAGCCACCCTGGTATTCAGTGGAGATATTNTAAGCCACGGGCCAGTAATCCAAAGAGCTGCCTACAACGCAGTCTCTTTCGGAACGCATGACTACATTCCCATGTTCGATCAAGTTCGACCTTTGCTTGAAGAAGCCGATCTCGCTATATGCCACTTAGAAACTCCTGTCTCATCTGACAATCAATCACTATCCGGCTATCCAATTTTTAATGCTCCACAAGAACTGCCGAGTGACTTGAAAGAAGTAGGTTATGACGGTTGTTCCACAGCCTCCAACCATTCGATGGATAAAGGGGCAAACGGCGTTAGGTCAACGATCGCCCAACTCGAAAATGCGGGTCTCGTTTGGGCTGGGATGGCTCGAAGTGCTGAAGAACAGAAAACGCCAGCCTTGTACTCACCAAATGGGATTTTGATAGGTCATATGTCATATACGTATGGACTAAATGGATTTGTTCTCCCAGCAGATGAGCCTTACCTCGTAAATGTNATNGACGAAGAANAAATACTTAGCGAGGCAGCAAGAATGCGGTCAGTGGGNGTTGACTTCATCATCCTTAGTNTCCAATGGGGAAATGAATATCAGGTTAATCCGAGCGAAGCGCAAGAANATCTTGCAGAATCANTATTNNNTTCNCCNAATATNGACTTNATAGTTGGNTCTCATGTCCATGTNGTTCAGCCAATCGGGNNATTNAATAACAAATACGTCNTCTANGGCCTTGGGAACTTTNTATCCAATCAATCANCNAATTGTTGCCCGGCNGCATCNCAGAACGGTGTGATGATATTCGTTGACATNGTNGGNACAGATTCAGAAGGATATAANGCNGAAAACTTAACATTCGAACCAACNCGAGTNGACCGATCAGATTACACAATCGTTCCNTTATCGCGTGTAGTAAATGANGANCAANTAGGNCCGANNCTCCGCAGCTTTTATCAAGAGGTNATAGACGANACCTCAAACGTGCTGAACCAACTTGGGGGAAATTATCAAATNANGAAAGACTGACGTCCTTGTTCATGCATTANCAGANCTTCGNTTTCTNCTAGCCTGACGNCGAACGCNTGNAATAGCNATNATTGGAAATAGAACTAGCAACCCCANAAGAGNTAANTGTAAANCNCCACCCCTATCNGTNGNACTCGACGGGGCGCTGCCCGAACCAGGCTTNGGAATTATGCCAGACCCGTCATCAACCTTAATTATCTCAACACTTGANGANGGTTCTTGCTGTTNATCACTAAANGACGGAGNAGCAAAAACAACAGAGNNGATAGANATAATTATTGCGGTTGAAAGAAATTTGAAAGAGTGATGCATCTCTGGGTTCTGTTTCTGCCGACGCACTCATTGGCCTGCAGTTCAATTCTAGAGCTACCTTAGTACCGTGGACCACACTGAACAGCAAAAAGCACTGATCCAATGGTGGCAGATAAGTTCGCGCGACCTTCCATGGCGGCAAACCCGAGACCCATGGTTAGTTATGGTTTCAGAGCTGATGCTTCAGCAGACACAAGTCAACAGAGTGATACCGAAATANCAGCACTTTATAGAGAAATACCCAACTCCCNAAAAATGCTCNNAGGCTCCNCCGTCGTCAATAATTGAAGCATGGGAGGGNTTAGGNTACAACAGNAGAGCAATTAATCTCCACCGGACATCACGCGTGATAGTCGAAACACATGGTGGTAAAGTCCCTGAGACTTTAAATGACCTATTAGAACTTCCGGGCATAGGTCCATATACGGCTCGTGCCATATTATGTTTTGCATTCGAGAAAGATATCGGCGTCGTCGATGTCAATATTCACAGGATAATTTCAAGAGTCATAGGCAAGGCGCTAAGTCCTCTGGAGATCCAAATAAAAGCAGATAACTTTGTTCCTGCTGGGGAGGGATGGATTTGGAATCAGGCGTTAATGGACCTCGGATCTGATGTATGTGGGTCAAGATCTCCAGACTGTGCCAGGTGCCCACTTATAAGCCATTGTTTATGGAAAGGGGAAGGCCCAGACCCCGCTAAGAAAAAAACCGCATCTAGTAGCCTAAATCAAAGATTTGAAGGGTCCGACCGTCAAGGCCGAGGGAAATTAGTAAATACTTTACGCAACAGAAGAGTTATCCTCTCTGAACTTGAGCAAGTGATGGGCTGGAATGGTGACCCCGAAA
This sequence comes from Acidimicrobiaceae bacterium, assembly GCA_002703045.1. GTDB lineage: Bacteria > Actinomycetota > Acidimicrobiia > Acidimicrobiales > UBA8592 > UBA8592. The sequence goes on along the minus strand of PAEG01000040.1, from coordinate 4,299 downwards.
GGTGCAGGCGAGTTGTGGCAGGACTTATCAAAGACGGATTGGTCGAATATGACGACAAGGCAGGATATGGGCTGCCATCATGATCCAACACTGCTAGTTTTCTTCGGGTGAGTTCCCTTTCAATCCTAGAGGCCAGACGTCTTGCCTTAGCTTCTCAAGGCCTTGCGGCGCAGCGGCCAGCAGGGAAGATAGGGCGAAGGCACTTACGACAATGTATGAAAACAATGGAGCTCGTGCAACTCGATGCTGTCCCAGTGGTGGTTAGAACGCAATATCTGCCTTTCTTTTCGAGGCTAGGTCCATACCGTAAAAAGCTTTTTGATGAAATGGCTTATCGGGATGACGAATGGTATGAGCTTTGGGCCCACGAAGCGTCAATCGCTCCAGTCGAAATAGAACCTTATCTTCGTTTCAACAAGGTACGAGCTGCTAATGGTGATACATGGAAAGGTCTTTACCGTTTAGCTGTAGAAGAGCCTTCGTACATCAAAAAAGTTCTCCGCGAGGTTGAATTAAAGGGTCCGCTTGAAGCGAAGAATCTATCCGACCCACAACCTAGGAAACATGCAGGATGGGGGCCAAGATCGAAAGGCCAACTTGCGTTGAACTGGCTTTATCGGATAGGAGAAGTCGGCATACGGCGAGGGCCAAACTTCGAAAAGCAATTTGACCTTTTGGATCGGATAGTTCCATCAAGAATTCTCAATCTTTCAACCCCAACTGATCGTGAAGCTCTTATGAATCTACTTCTTCGATCGGCGAAGGCGTATGGGGTAGCAACAGAACGAGACCTGATTGACTATTTTAGATTGCCTACAAAGGAGGCTAGACAAGCTTTAGCGGACCTCGTAGAGAATCATCAACTGGAAAAAGTGCGAGTGGAATCATGGAAAGAAAAAGCCTATATCTCACCACAGACTTCAATACCAGAATCCTCCAATGGTTGCTCTCTGGTCTCTCCATTTGATCCAATTGTTTGGAATCGGAAACGACTAGATCGGCTATTTGATTTCCAATACAAGCTCGAGATGTATATGCCAGAATCAAAACGCCGGTTCGGTTATTACGTNCTGCCGNTACTGGTTGGTGACCGATTCGTAGGAAGATTTGATGTCAGAAATATCAGAGATAAAAGAGCGCTCCACATAAAGGCTTCTTTCCTTGAAAGAAAGGAAGAAGCAGAAGATATAGCACATAAGGTATTTGATGAATTAGCTAATCTCGCACAATTTCTAGGGGCACAAGAAATCAGAATCGACAGAAAGGGGAATTTTTCACTACATCTGAAAAAGGCCAGCCGGCCACTAAGCAAGTAGTTCCTTCATGAGGTCGTCAAATATTTTCTCAGCGAGCGTTTTCATTTCTTCATCAGTTCTGTCTTGTATGGGGTGTTCCGTAAATAGTCCTGCAGATGGAAAGCCAAGCGCATTGGATTGGGATTCGGCAGCAGAAACAAAAGGGGCGGATGCCACGAACACTCCTGGAGTTCCTCGCCTCTCAAGGTCACTTATGTCGTGCACACTACACGTCGTACAGCTTCCTCAATCAGCTAACGCCTCAATAACTGCATCGCATGTAGTTGAGATCTCATGCCGAAGGTCCACTGGAGCAGGTTTGGTGAAAGTAGGTTTGATGTAGCGGAGAACAGTAGCACCTTTTTTTTCTAGAAGAGACTGGATGGTATCTAGAAAGACATCTCCGCGAGGTTTACTGATATCTAGTAGCCCTATGGTTGCCCCTTGCAAGCTTGAAATCCTTTGAGCTCTTTCACGGTGCTCAGGGGTTTGCTCATTAGTAGGGTCAAGAACACTAGTTGTCATAAAGTTATCTCCCTTGTTTGGTAGATGCTTCCCTTACTTCCCGAGAGCCATCCACCTATAGTTGCAGAGAAAAGACCAGCCGCTCCACCACCATAAAGGATAATCAAGCCGCCATTGGGTCGCAATTTCGGTAGAGTCGAGCCGGCAAAGACCTCAGGTANCCCTTCACTGATGCCATCAGCGCCTCGTATTAATTCGTCTGTTTCTCGGATGGAGTGGTTAATTATCGCTTCATTTACCTGCTCTTTTGTCCAACCTGCTTCTGCAAAGCGAGAAGCATGCTCAGGCCCAATAATCAAGATGGCATCGAAACCCATCACCAACTTGGGATGTACGTTCCCGATGATTCCCATAGCTAAGCTTCTCGCTAGTTCGTCAGGAGACCTAGAAAGTTGATCCACTATCATACGTGGTCCTTCGCCTGGNAATAACGTAACNGTATTCTGCTCTGAAGAGAAACCCTGATCCTGTGCATNNGATTGCCATGGCGACCCCTCTTCGTCTTCAGCAAAGCAGAGNCCATATTTCGCTGGGCTTCCATGAGTAGCACGATCAACTTCTCCGGGCCTGCCTCCTCCTACATTGCGAATTGTAAGTTGGACAGCCCTTCCAATGGTGCTATTTGCCCTATTNCCTTGGCCGAGAAGGTTCATGCCTGAGTTCAANTTAATNGATTTCCGAATCGGGCCATTNACAAAAATAACTGGCCCTACGGGCATAGTCGTAGCGAGCAGGCCATGCATATTGAATTCATCGCCGCATGCAGTTTCTAGGGCAGTAATTACAACTGGCAAGTATTCAGGNTTACAACCTGCCATAACTGNGTTGATAGCAACCTTTTCAACCGTTAGATCTACAAGATCTGGTGGGACGAGGGCAATNATGTCATCTGGTTTTCGCTTAGTTCCCTCCAGCATTGCCTGCACTCGCTCTATNGTTGGTGGGATTAACGGTAAGCCATCTGACCAGCCGCGATCATACATTGCTTCAAACTCGTCCTCAGCTGAAGCGAAGGTAACTTCCCGACTNACTAGGCCNGATCCNTATTTTTTCTGCAANNTTCCTTGAAGATCAGGATCAACACTTAGGGAGCCACATCCCGGGCTATAAGANNGGATATTCTCAGGTCCTAAATCCTCAATATCCAGAAANGCCTTCCATGTATCCTGAGACCAGCCGACTGTCCGATCTACTTCGATTCCANCCTGAATTTTTAGAAGTGTTGGAACCGTTTCTATCCGATGGGAAAAACTTACCTCTAGTGATGTGTCATCCGAAGTTATAGGCAGTTCCGGAAAAGATGCGTCATCCTGCGTGAAGATAGTCNGCAAGATTTTTGATTCACAAAGCTGTTCAAGAACGGGGACAATAAGTTCGCATGTTGGGCAGTCTCTTTTTACGAAAACGACAAAGCCATCGGCTAATTCAGGTTGACTGTTTCCCACCTAACGGACCCTAGCAGNATCTCTGTTNTNGTATGAATCTCTAAAGCGCCCTTATATNTAAGTATCAGAGCGATGTCATTACCGAAGGTCCAGAATTATTCAACGCAAACATATCTGAACCTGCAAAGAATGAGATGTAGGGAGTATCGTCTAGTAAGGAACTAGAATAGAAACCTAGGGGAACAATGAGCGAGAATCACATAGACGCAGCTGAATATCGCACTGTANTGGGAAGATATCCTACAGGGGTTACCCTTGTAAGCGCTATCGACGATGATGGCCCATTTGCTATGGTCATNGGCTCTTTTGGNTCAGTTTCTCTTGATCCACCATTGGTACAGTTTATGCCTGGCAGNCAATCGGAAACTTGGAAGCGAATCNATGCCNCNGGAAGNTACTGNGTCAACGTTCTNGGAGAANACCAGTTAGACCTNAGTAATAGTTTNTTTAATAAAGANGTGGATCCNTTTGAGGCTATTGANTGGGCTGCAGGNCCAACNGGGTCACCNATAATCGCNGGGTGTGTAGCTTGGATTGACTGCTCTATAGAGGCAATACATGAAGCAGGCGACCACTATATTGTTGTTGGAGCTGTTGAAGCAATGGGTGAGGGCACCTCAGGGAATGAGCCTCTTTTGTTCTTGGGTGGAACCTACGGATCATTTGTAACACTTCCGGAGAACTAGTATGCCGATCTATGCTTTAGGAGATAAAGAACCATCGATAGCTACTGATGCGTATGTCCATCCAGAGGCAGTAATAATAGGTGAAGTAACTATCGGGTCGGAATCATCTGTATGGCCGTGTGCGGTTCTTCGAGGCGATGACGGAAAAATTATTATAGGAGAGCGCAGCAACATCCAAGATGGTGCTGTGATTCACACGACAATCATTTATCCAACGATTGTCGGAAATGATTGCACGATAGGACACCTTGCCCATCTTGAAGGATGCAGAGTGCTTGATGGGGCGCTTATTGGAACTGCGTCGGTAGTTTTACACGATGCAGAGATACAGCAAGGTGCACTTGTCGG
>PAEG01000039.1 GCA_002703045.1 Acidimicrobiaceae bacterium | reverse complement strand
CGTACCCCTATTACCGAATCCTGCGCGACCATTATCCGGTCTTCCATGACCAATTACACAATTGTTATTTTGTAACACGGTATGAGGACATCACAGACTGCTACTTTGACGAAATCGGGTTTAACACAATACCCAAAGGATCTTCGAGCGGAGTCCTTGGAAATACACAACTCGAACTGAGCGGAATAGAACATAGGCGGCGACGCAACATCTATGGTCGACACCTCGTCGGAGCAGCGCTGACCAAACGAATCCACGCTCTTAAGGAACTAGGAAATGAGCTGATCGATGAATGGTGGGACCCTAATAACAACAAAGGCATAGAAATAAACGAAGAGACTAATACAGTGACCCTAGAACTTGGGAAAGCCTTTGCGAATGAATTCCCTATCTCCGTAGTCGCACAAGTTCTGGGGATCCCACAAGACGCTCGCGAACAGTTCACTTGGTGGTATGACGCAATGATGTCTGGTCTTGGTGGGTCTGACACGCACCATGAAGGGCTGGAAGCTAGGCAGGATCTTGAAGAATATGTCGAAGAACTTGTTGAAGAACGTAGGGCGAATCCGACGTATCTCCATGATGAAAACGGTAATGAGATATGTTTGGACATCATCTCCGAACTGTGCCATTCAGAGATTGATGGTTCGGTTATGTCAACAGAAGAGATCACTTCCTTCATTGCTCTCGTAGTTGGGGGAGGGGGAGAAACAACCCGAGGAGCGATCTTAAATCTCTGGTACCTTCTCTTGCAGCACCCTGATCAATACCACCAGGTTAAAGAGAATGAAGAATTATGGGACACGGCATTTCATGAAATGTTGCGACATTCAACTTCTATAGGCGGTCAGCCGCGCCACAACACATTCGATATTGTTATGCACGGCGTTCATATTCCCGCAGGTTCCTTGATGCACATGGTTGACGTATCAGCAAACCACGATGAAAGAATCTTTAAAGATCCTGAAGACTTTAATATCTTCCGTGATGACCTATACAGCGGGAAAATTCTGCGCTCTGGCCATAACAAGGAAGGGAAATGNAGNCATATGGCATTNGGCGTGGGCCCCCACTTGTGTCCCGGAGCATGGATATCCCATCAGGAAACAGTAATAGGCTCACAAATNCTTGATGGAGTTTTCAAAAACGTCAGAATAAACACAGANCGTATGCCTAAAGACATCGATGGGAAATCTCTTGCCCCTATAGGGCTGAAATCTATTCGTGAACTATGGCTTGACTTCGATCTCCCGAGTTAAGCATGGAGTCATACGAGGCTGATTTCGAAGATGAACCTACACCCGAGCCTGGGTACAGAACCTACGAGGTATACCAACGGGAGCGCGTTGGAGAAACGACAAACTTAATAAAGCCACGAGAACTAATATCGGATGAATACGCTCGTGACCCTTACCCTCTGTTAGAGGTATTACGTGAGAACTACCCGTGTTATAGGGATTGGTTGAGCAACTGCTTTTGGATTACGCGTTATAACGACGTAACATCCATATTTGCTGACGAGCAGAATTTTGAGACTCGACCAAAACGCTGGTATCTGGATTCCATAAACTCTGGACGTGACCTTTGGAAACACCTTCCTATTCAGTGGGCATATGAGAAAAAAATAGATGAGAATATAAGGACTGTCTCAGAGGAAGCGATATCATCGCTCGACGACTCGNCAATGGATCTTGCAAAAAATTTCGCTGCACGAATCCCATTAGCACTCTGGCAAAAGATACTTAATATTCCATTAGAACAGGCTCAGGAGTTCGCTTACCTTTACCTCCAAATGCAACGTGGTGCCAGATGGAATCCACAATTTAGACAAAAAGGACTGCAGTCGATGCAAGAATTATCCGACCTTCTTGAACCTATATTCAACGACCGTTGCCAAAATCCGGAAGATGATTTTATTAGTGCAGTTGCGCAACTTCAGCTACCAGATGCTCCTCCCAACGTGAAGGACCTCGTTACAACAATCCTCGAGCTAGATCATGAGACTTTACATGGGGGGCTTTCGAATCTTTGGCTGAACTTGCTTACGAACCCAAGAGAGATGGAAAAAGTAAGAAATGATCATCGTCTTATGAAATTCGCGTGGTTAGAAACACTTCGCTATTCTCCGCCAGTTATAGTCGCTGATAGATTCGCTCGCCAGGAAGTCGAAAGATTCGGAAGATTGATTCCCAAAGGGGGTTTACTTCGCTGCTCAGCTGCGGCAGCAAATCGAGACCCTCGCCAATTCGATGAACCTAATGAATTTATTATTGGGAGAAAGGATCTCTGTCAGCGAGAACCACGCGGGCAGTATCGTGCTGATGGNCTTCCATCTGGAATAGCATTTGGGCTTGGAAGGCCATCCATTCATCCTGCAGTTCCTAAGGGTAGGCCAAGATCGAGATATGCATTNATAAGNGANGCNGCTGTGACGGCTTCGNTNCTACTTCTTGAAGATAAGCCCTCACTNAAAATTGNTGATGGGGCAGAACCGCACCTTACCTGTTCGCAACTAGGNGAAATNCANACCTGCTGGGAATTACCGGCNTNTTAATAGANCTNTCAGGATTCTGGATCGGGTAATACGCAGGGAAATCCTGCATATAAACCTATATTGTCCCCAGTCCTACCTTCAGGCCCTTCAAGGAGAAGTTGAACAAGAACTTCTGCGGTTTCTTCTGGCTTCATCCAGCTTTGAACCCATGCCGGATCGGGATTTGGCCCACTCCATGATCTAATCATCTCGCTATCGGTTGCCCCAATACACAGGTTATTAACCCTAACGTTGTAGCCGGCTAAAGACTTGGCCCAGTCGAAGGCAAGCCCATTTAGTGCCCATTTTGATGCGTTGTACAGATCCATATTCCCATGGCCGTGATGACGAGAAGAGCCGGGTGCAGGTTTGACGTGGTCAGTGCTGACATTTACGATCTCTCCATAATTATGTTCTGCCATTATGGGGGCAACAGCTCGACCGAAAAGAAACGCTCCACGAATATTCGAACCAAATAATCTCTCATAATTTGATAAGGACTCGTCCCAACCGTCTAACGGCCCAGTTCGTAGGACTTCTCCGGCGTTATTTACAAGAATATCAACTGCTCCGAACTTGGCAAAAGTCGTATCTACAACCGATCGAACGTGTTCTGGATCAGAGACATTACCAATATGCCAATTGGCGCCAATCTGTTCGCCGACTGAAGATATCGATTCTCGTTTATCTGTTATGACGACATGACAACCTTCATCAGAAAGGCGTCGTGCGAACGCAGCTCCCACGCCCTGGGCAGCTCCTGTGATTATGGCAACTTTCCCCTTAAGCGTGATACTCATTTGATTTACCTTCTTTACCTTGTCTGGAAAAAGTCGCCTAGGCCGTCTGAGGCACCTTTATCTTTTTTGCTACTGTCTTCTTGGGGTAAGGCAACAGCTACTCCATCATCCAATTCAATCTTGAAGCATGGAACTCCCTCATAGGCTGGCGGGCCACTATGCTCTCCTGTTCGAACATCAAATGATGTTCCGTGCAGAGGGCACGTTAACTGGTAGCCGCGAAGACGACCTTCGCTCAAAGGAGTATCAGCATGACTACAGTTGTCTTCAAGGCCAAACAGTTCTCCATTTACCCGACAAACAACGACTCCATAATCACCAATATCCTCGAATACCTGAAAATCACCATCTTTAAGTTCATCAAGATTCCCTAGTTGATGGGCGTCCGGATCACTCATGCGGGATCCATGGCAATGTATTTATCGAGAGTTTGGTGGAAATAACGGATTCTATTCTCTTGTGAAGGAAGGTATTCGCCTGTATACCCTCGTGAGCGCAATCCTTTATGCTGCGTGGTCCAGATTGCCACATCCTGATCAATTCCTGGCCCGCAGCTCACTTCTCCCGCACGTCCAACAATATGATCTACTTGATGATCTACAGATACCCAATCCTTCATCGAATTTGAATAGTACTCGGTTGCTCCNTGGGGAAACATAGTTAAGTACCACATGTCAAAAATGCATTTATTTGGGTCTGTGGGGTGAGGGGCAGATCGAAGAAAAATACAGCCATCAGGTTTCATGCTAAATGAGAGGTTNGGAAATATNGTGTAGTGGTAGTTATCTGTTANNTGTTCGTCAGAATACCGAGAGAAATCGTACCCTTTAGATGCAGATAGTTCACGTTTNCTCTGCTGAAGNGCAACGCGTAAACCGGATAAATTGTCACGATATGGTTCNGGGTCAAATTCCCAAAAATCAAAGTCCTTCTTCATGCCTTTAAAAGTTTTATCGGCAGATCCTTTAAATTGCGGACCAGGGCCTCCGCCAGGCATAAGCATCCGGCAATGCCCAGANGGNTATAAATCAAACTGGCAACCACTGTGNTGTTCATTCAAATGATTAAGGGTCTGAGGGTGGACAAACGGAAGGTGGTAGCTTTCGTTAAAATTATCTTGAACGCATTTCCAATTCCATTCCCCTTCGATGGTTACCCAATGNGTTCGCTTCATTTCTTCCATGCGGTATGAGTCCAGATGTTCGGTAACAGGATTTAGCCAGTCTCTAAGACTGTCAGATTGAGGATCCATATTGAACCAAATGAAACCCGCCCAAGTTTCGCATGGAATTTCAACTAAGTTTAATTTCCCACATGGCGACCCTTGTGGGAAATCATCTTCATCATATGCCCACGTGCACTCACCGGCAGAGCTGAATCTCCAACCGTGGTAAGCGCACTGGAATTCTCCACTTGCCAAGGTTCCGACTTCTGCAGTTACTAGTTGGTTTCCGCGATGCTGGCAAGCGTTATAGAAGGCTCGTATTTCGTGGTCTTCGCCGCGAACACAAATAATCGATTCATGGACGATGTCATACTTAACGTAGTCTCCTGGGTCAGGTATCTGGTCCACTCTCCCTGCAATCTGCCAGACTCTGGTCCACATTCGCTCCCATTCTTTCTGGGCAAAAGCAGGGGAGTAGTANCGGTAACCAAAAATATTTTGTTCTGAACCTAAATCGGGATCTGGGGCTTTATCGCGTGGTATGCCCGTGATCTCAACATGAGTTGATCTTGTGTCAGTCATAAGAAAGTTTTTCTGCTTTTTAAGATAGTTTATTAGTTAGATCACAAAGAATACAGAAACTAAAAATATTTCGAGGGGAAAATGTTTGATTTGTTGCCGGAAAGGCTCGCTTGGTACATCGTAGGTCCTTCTCTTGGGCTTCTGATTGTGANCTTCTTTCTCGTGNTAAACCAACCCTTAGGCGCTAGCGGCGCNTATGTGCATTCGTTAAAGTTGATTCAACGTAAAACTGACGTCGCNGTTTGGAGAATCTGGTATTTCTTCGGCATCTTCTTAGGAGGAATTCTTACAACACAGATTTTCCGAGATTCAGGGAAGATCCGCTCAGGATACGCAACGATGATAGAGGTGATGCAAGGCGGACCAACAATACTTATAGTTTTCGCAGGTGCCGTTGTTATGGGTTACGGGGCAAAAGTAGCTGGAGGNTGCACCTCCGGTCATGGCATGTGTGGAACGTCCCAACGCTCCGTCGCTTCCATGGTTGCGACAGGAACCTTCATGACCACAGCTATCCTTACAACCCTTGTTATCAGAATATTATCTGGTGGTGATCTATGAAGAACTCTATGGGGATTCTTTTCGGAGTGTGCTTTGGGGGCTTACTTGGCGCAGCAAACCTGCATGAATATGACACCATTCATGCAATGTTAAGGCTTGACGAATTCGATGTCTATGGTCTAATGGCGTCTGCCATCNTAGTTGCTGCNGGGTTATTGTGGTGGCTTGAACGTCGGCCAACTTCCACGNTGTTTGATGGGNCGTTAACNCTTCAACGATCTCGCCCTAAAANACACCACATCNTAGGNGGAGGACTTTTCGGAATNGGATGGGCAATAGCGGGAACCTGCCCAGCNCCAGCTTTAGTNATGGTTTCNTCAGGAGCGCTCTATGGCTTAATCGTCATTCTTGGTATCTTTATTGGAATTTACCTTGGNGATCGNAACANNATTTCATCTTCATTNGGAGATGGAGAGCACCATTCCTCTANTGAGGAATTTATCTCACTTTAACNTTAAANGGTTTATGCGTTCGTNCCCAGTGGTGACCATGCGAGAAGGGAAGAGTCACCAGGGAAAACGTTATCCACGAGTGGGGCGTCATTTGCGTCAGCCATTTCTTTATAGCTCATCCACGACACAACTGCCGCTATTGGAGTTCCCATGCCTTCGTCAAACTGAACTGGCCCATACACATTCGCCGTGTAGATCAGGTCTTCATTTCCGACCCTTTGTGTAGCTTCGTGTCGGGCTCCTGCAGGCTCATAGAACCATACTCCCGGACCATAGCCTTCGGGTGGCCCTGCTCTATAACCTATTCGACCATTAAGTACAAGAAAATCTGCTGCTCCAAGGTGATAGTGGGGTCCCGCAACGCTGTTATGAAGAACAAGCAACGTTGACATCATTGTTTCTTCGCTGACACGAAGGATCTTGATGCCATAGTCATCCATTCCTGGGAATTCAATCCAAGGTATTGGCCGTGTATCGACCCAATGGGGATGCGTAAACGCTTCATCACCTGAAGCTCCGCTAGATTGAAGAACTTCACCAAGGGCTTCTGTCTGAGCTATGGCCAGCGGCTCAGGCTCACCATGGAATGGGACAGGTCGCTCCTGCATGCATTCTGCCAAACTATTTGGAACTAGAGTCAATCCATTTGTATTCGAAGCTGCTAGAACGTCAAGCGCTGTTAGGATGCTGTCAACTGTCTTGCCATCATCCGCTAGGAACGCTACAGGGCCGAAATAGTTTGCTTGGTACTCCGTGGTTTCTTCAACGACAATTCCTTCAACGCGAGAATTGGCCGGAATGTACCCCCAGATGCCTGGGCCAATAGTAGCCGCCAACTCTCCTTTGGTGTACGTCATGCGTCCAGAGAGGATCATCATATCTGTCCCGCCAAGGAAGACCGTCGTTGGTAATTCGGTACCAGCTTCAACCTGAACGATCATGGAAAACCATCCGGATTCTCTGCTAGCGCGTAGCGGTTTGAAGCGCATTCCTGGAGCTTGTTTGATTTCGATCCAAGGCATGGTGTTGGTGTCAATGCCACCTTCGATACCTGTAGGGTCAAATTCTGGGTTGTATGAGACTGACATGTGTTTCTCCTATTTTCTACTCAACGGACAATTCTCCCATCAAAGACCAATCACTTTCGTCCTCGATGGTTGTATTAACTATTTTTGGCGTTTCTGCTAGTGCTTGAGGCATTTCACTCATAGCTTTCTTAAAATGGTCGCTATTAACATGAGGGACAGCGCCATCTTCTTGAAATGCCTCTACAAGAACAAAAGTAGATGGATCGTCAGCGCTTTGTGACCATTCAAACCATAGATTCCCTGGCTCTTCTCGCGTGGCAACTGTAAAGTCGTGGACAAGATCTAGCCACTTGTCTGTCCATTCAGGTTTTGTCTTAAATTTGACAACAATAAAAATCATTCTTCCCCCTCTTCCATTAAGCATAAAATTCATTTCACAGATTAGCAAGCTAAAGGACCTCCAATGTGTTTGCATGAAAGGGCATGTGCAAATTAACCTTCTATACATTCCACATCGAAGGAGTAGTATGTCTGGACCGCTGCAAGGTTATAAAATAATCGATTTAACTCAAGTAGTATCCGGCCCCTTGGCAACTATGTTGCTGGCTGATCAGGGTGCCGAAGTAATTAAGATAGAGCCAACAACAGGCCTTGGCGATTTAACCCGCCTCCCTTCATTCGACAAAGGAGGCATAGGGGCGTTTTATCTGAATAACAACAGAAGAAAAAAGTCTCTATCGATAGATCTTTCCGGAGATGATGGAAAGCAGATCGTTTTAGATCTATGTGCAGAGGCAGACGTTATTGTCCAAAACTTTCGACCAGGTGCAATTGAGCGACTAGGCCTAGGTTATGACAGTATCAAGAAAGTAAATCCGAACATTATCTACGTTTCAATAAGTGGTTTCGGACCCACCGGGCCATATTCGGATAGACCCGTTTTGGATCCAGTAATTCAGGGAGTCTGTGGGGTGATTAGCAGGCAGCTAAACCCCCAAGTTCCATTTCCTGACCTAATAAGGAACCTATACGCTGATAAATCAACTGCATTAACCGTAGCGCAAGCTACGACTGCAGCGTTACTTGCAAAAGAGCGCGGAAATGGTGGTCAATTAGTTGAGATACCGATGGTGGATGCATGCATGTACTTCTTTTGGCCAGACGCAATGATGGATTTGACGTTGACAGATGAAGATGCAAATGGTGGAGTGCTTCTTTCAAGCGTCTACAACCTGACTGAGTGTAGTGATGGGAAAATAGTTTACTTCGCAGCCTCAGACGGGCAACGCGCCGGAGTGTGTCAAGCAGTTGGTCACCCTGAATGGGCTGAAGATGAGCGATTCTCCTCTATGCAGGCTCTTGCTGCAAACCCACAGAATTTTATACTTCTGGGGGAAATGCTTGCTGAGGCTTTCTTGGAGATGACATGTGACGAAGTTATAGCAGCGCTGATTGAAGCGGATGTGCCAGCAGGCCCTGTCCTCACTGGCGAAGAGGCTGTTACAGACCCGCAAATCATCCATAATGAAACACTTGTCGAATGGCAGCACCCAGATGCAGGT
>PAEG01000038.1 GCA_002703045.1 Acidimicrobiaceae bacterium | reverse complement strand
GGTGCGATTGAGGTTCTTGCAACTGTGTTATCTGATGCTGTCAGGGACTCTGAAGAAGGTTGGGAACGGATAGAGGTCATGGTCCGAAAGGTTTTTCGATTAGCCATACAAAGACCGGAACTTCTTGGATTACTCAGAGAAGTTTCTCGACTGGGGCCACCGACGCTTACTAAAGCAATTAAAGGCTTCGACCCATTAATTCAGGGGGCAACTGACTGGCTTAAGTCAGAGATGGATATGGGGAGGATCAGGGAGTCTGACCCGTATTTACTAGTAATCTCGATGTATTCAGTGATTATGGGAGCCGCGACTGAAGGTAATTTATTAGAGGCAATAGGTATTCAGCAGACTCCGCGCGATGTTGCATTGAGGAGAAAAGAACTTCTCAGATTTTTGAGAAGCGCCCTAATCCCAGCAGTTAATTAAAGTCCGGTTTCCGCTTAGCTGATTCGAGTAGGTTGATTACTAAGTCTTGGTAACTGATTCCAGCCTCTTGCATAAGTTTCGGGTACATCGAAATTGGGGTGAATCCTGGCAAGGTGTTTATCTCGTTAACTAGCCACCCAGATCCTCGTATATCGTAGAAAAAATCGATCCGCGCAAGGCCTTCGCAGCGCATTAACTTAAATACTTCTTTAGCTATAGACTGCACTGCATCGATTTCTTCATTCGATAACTTCGCAGGTATATAGAGTTCTGCGCCATCTTGGTATTTATCGTTGTAGTCATAGAAATCTGCCCCCGGAACGATTTCACCTGGTTTGGAGACTAGGAGTTCGCTTGTTTCTAGCAAAGCCACTTCTATTTCCCGCCCTGTTGAGGACTCCTCGACTATAAGCCAATCGTCGAATTCGCTTGCTTTGGTTATAGCTTTGTTGAGTTCTGTTTGCGATAGGACTTTTGAAACTCCGATGGATGAACCCATGTTTGCGGGTTTTACGAACAAAGGAAATACTAAGTCAGAGCGTTCTATCCTCTTTGTTGCTGAATCGAGTTCGCCGACATGGAGACTGGTCCATGGGACTTGAGGTATGTTATGGGCTGATAGAAGTTCTTTGGACTTAATTTTGTCCATGCAGAGAGCAGATGAAAGTACGCCGCTTCCCACGTATGGGACTCCGAAACTCTCTAGTAGGCCTTGTATCGTTCCGTCCTCGCCGTTTGGCCCATGCAGAACAGGGAAAACAATGGGTTTTGTTTGAGGGCCTGATTTGAATAACTCGTATGGGGTGGTTTGGGCTCCAGTAACTTTAAGGGATTCTTGAAACTCTGTTTTACTGAGGCTTTGTTCTGATGAAAGGCATTTATGCCAAACGCCGGATCGGTCAATCCCAACAAGCGTTATGTTGTAAAGATTTTTTGGGATGGCGTCATAGACATGACGTGCTGAAGTGCATGAAACATCATGTTCTGGAGATTGCCCTCCNAAGATNACTATCAATTCAGGTTTCTGTTCAGCCATAATTAAGCCCGTTTACTGTTGGGCATATTAAAGCGTATCGCCTCTTNGTNTTAAGAAAGCGTCAATCTCCTNCCAGGAAGAGTCATCTTCTANGAGAAACGAGTGGCCNCCTTCAAAGAAGCNTAACTCTGCATGTTGTAGANTTTCCGCCAGATANCGGAGGTTTCGAGGGGGNGCGATTCGGTCATATTCTCCTCCAACTATGAAGGTTTCATGAGGGATGTTGTGGAGCTCATCTGAAAGGTCGTGGTTAGAGCGAGCTGTAATTTGGCGCATCAAACCATCTGAAGCAACATTAGGAAACATAGTTGGTGNCTTTTTCAANAGNCTNTCTAACAGGTAGACNAAGTAGTCGNCACTAGATTGNTCTTCATATCNACTGTCGTACATTTGGAGCCACATTCGCTGGCGATCCTTGATGGGNAGCTTCATTAACTCTAAAAGNTCTGCAGACGNNTAGGTNGNCCCGCCAGATGATGTGCATGCAAGAACTAATTTTCGAACAAGTTGCGGGTGCCTNTGAGCTAAATGTTGGGCTACCATTCCACCGAATGAAATTCCGACTACATCAACTTGGNCTATNCCAAGTTTTGTTAATAAGGCAGCAGCATCGTCAGCGAAATGAGACATTGAGACTGGTGTGTCATCTGTGACNCTTTGGCCAAGACCTCTGTGGTCATAACGAAGAACTCTATAGTTTTCTTCNATNTGGGGAATAGTTGGTCGCGGTATCCTTAGGTCTGAACCAGTNCCAGAAATGATCAATAAGTCGCGTCCATCTCCAGTTTGTTCATAATACAGCTGTGTTCCATCTAGGTCGACGAAAGGCAATAGGGAACCTCGCAGTCAAAGAGNTATGGAGNNTTAGACAAATGNTGAGGCAAATACCAATGAAACGATTGTCATTACTTTCAGAAGAATATTCATTGCCGGTCCAGATGTATCTTTGAAAGGGTCTCCAACGGTATCGCCTACGACTGCCGCTTTGTGGGGGTCAGATCCTTTGCCGCCATGGTGTCCTGCTTCAATATACTTCTTTGCGTTATCCCATGCTCCACCCGCATTGGCCATNAAGATTGCTAATGCGAAACCAGTNACNAGGGCGCCAGCAAGAAGNCCACCTAGGGCATCAATATCAATAAATCCAACGACTAGTGGAACGACTACTGCTAAAGAACCTGGGATAATCATTTCCTTTAGGGAAGCCTCAGTTGATATTGCGACGCAACGTGCTGAATCCGGTACAACACCAGGTTNTCCATCGCGTAGTCCAGGAATGTCTCGAAATTGTCGTCGGACTTCTTCAATCATCGCCGTTGCAGCTCTACCTACGGCATCAATTGTAAGGGCTGCGAATAGGAAAGGTAGGCCTGCTCCAAGAAAGAGGCCGATAAATACGTCGACTTCCCCAACGTTGAGTTCCAAAGTTCCTCCAGCCTGGACCACTGCATATTCAAAACTCTTGAACAATGCGAGTGCGGTCAACGCAGCAGACCCTACAGCAAATCCTTTAGCTATAGCAGCAGTTGTGTTTCCAAGTGAGTCCAGAGCGTCAGTTACTTCACGAACTGAAGGGTCTAGTTCAGCCATTTCTGCAATTCCACCTGCGTTATCCGCAATTGGACCGTANGCATCGACAGAAACAACGGCACCTGTAGTGGCAAGCATCCCAATAGCTGCAACAGCGATTCCGTAAATTCCGTCGTCCATCGTNAGTTCGCCGCCCCAATATGCTACTCCGATACCCACTAAGATGAGGATCACTGAAGCTGCGACAGAGACCATTCCTGCGCTTATCCCACTCAAGATTGTAGTAGCTGGCCCCGTTTCAGACTGTGNAGCTATTTTTTTGACTGGTGCGAAGTGATCTGACGTATAGAACTCTGCTGTTTTCCCTAACGCCCAGCCAACAATAAGACCACCAACGACTGAAAGAGCTATCCCTATTGGATTTCCGGACGCTGAATCGAACAACCAATAAGAAACACCTATAGTTCCAAGAATAGTAAGTCCCATAGCAACATTTGTGCCTCTGTGTAGAGCATGGCTTAAGGCTTTTGAGTCTGTTGAANCCCCACCTTTGACAAGAAATGATCCAAGAATTGAAGCGATCATCCCTATGAAAGCAACTGCCATTGGGAACATAAGCAGNCCAATAATTCCAGCAGATGTGGCATCTTCTGGTCTTAGNCCAAACGCAAAAGCTGTTAAAGCTACGGGCGCAATGATTGAGCCTGCATAAGATTCAAAGAGATCTGCGCCCATGCCAGCGACATCTCCGACGTTATCTCCGACGTTATCTGCGATTGTTGCTGGGTTTCGTGGGTCATCCTCTGGGATTCCAGCTTCCACTTTTCCTACGAGGTCTGCGCCGACATCAGCAGCTTTCGTATAGATTCCCCCTCCTACGCGAGAGAATAGAGCTATGGAAGATGCACCCAGGCCATAAGCGGTAACGATTTCAAAGGCCTTATCAACCTCTAGCCATATTACAAAGAGGAGATATACAAACATTAACCCGAGTAATGCGAGCCCTGCTACGGTAAAACCCATGACGGCTCCTCCTCGATAAGCAACGGGCAGTGCTTCCGAAGGCCCCTTTTTAGCGGCTTCAGTGGTGCGGGCGTTCGCCATTGTTGCAACTGTCATGCCAACGTATCCTGCGGTCGCTGAGAGTATGGCTCCTATAACGTAAGAAACAGACGCGAGAGGTGTGATGACAATGGCAAGCAAAATAATCATTGCCACAACAAAGACAGAGACCCATGTGTATTCCTGTTTTAAAAACGCTTTTGCTCCGTTCTGGATCTCGGTCATTAGGAAGACCATTCTGTCATTGCCTGGAGGGGCTGCCTTGACAGTAGTGAAGAAATAGTAGGCCAAAAGCAAAGCAGCTGCTGCGCTAGCTAGGGCGAGATAGGGTATCGATTCCAAGGGGGCTCCTTCTAATTTAGAACGTTGTGACTTTACAGCTAATTTTCATCGTTCCTCAACTTCTACTCTCAGAAAGTTACTGAGTCAAGCATTATGAATTTTCGTTTACTCCAACAGCTGAATAGCGATTAATAAGTATTTTGAAGAATATTAAAATAATTTTAGATTTTTTCACAGCATCGGTGATTTTTCACTCTAAAACTGTAACCATAAAGATGTGTACGTCGTTGTCGTAGGTGCAGGGGAAGTTGGGGTCTATATTACCCGGCTACTCACCGACCCAAAGCACCAATTGAAGAATATGGAAGTCGCAGTTATCGATTTAGATTCAAAGCGTTTAGATCAGATACAAACTGAGGTCAATGCCAATCTAATAGTTGGGAGTGGAAGTCATCCTGCTGCTTTGCTTGAAGCTGAAATTAATCGAGCGGATCTGCTTGTAGCTGTAACCTCAAATGATGAAGTAAACCTTATCGCTAGCCTCTATGCCCGAAATCAAGGAGTCAGTAAGACCATAGNCAGAATAGAAGCNCCGGAAATCAAAGCTGAANNCGACAACGNAGACTTNTTTCTTGGACCATTGGGCCCTAACCTTGTATTTGACCCAGATGAAGANACCGCTAAGGAAATAGCCNAACTTCTTGGAGCATGGGGNGCTGAAGAGCTTGCTCTACTTTGTGANGGAGAGGTCGCAATTATGGGNGTAACTCTCAGCGAAGATGCCGATTTTTGCGGACAGACACTCTCAGCAATTGGAGATCAAAATGAACCTGAATGGAGTTTTCTTGTCGCCGCATTACAAAGAGATGGTGAAACAGTTATCCCAAGATCGGATGAAACTCTTCTAGCAGGGGATCGGCTGTGGCTAGTCATCTTAAAGTCTGAAAGATCTAATGTGCTTGAGTCGCTGGGATTCAAAAAGAAAAAACATCGACGCGTCCTCCTTCTTGGCGGTGGTAGAACAGCTGAGTTCCTAGCTAAAGAACTAGTAGACATGCGATTCCGTGAAGTCACGTTGATCGAGCAAAATGAGGATAGAGCAGCGAAACTCGCAACACGACTAGATGGTGTTGATGTTGTAAATGGAGACATATCAGACGCTCATTTCCTCAGCAATGAAATAGATGCTGGGAAATATGACGCCGCTGTCGCTTTAACTGGNAAAGACGAGGCAAATGTCCTTGCAAGTATGTATGCAAAATCATTAGGGGTTGAAAGGACTATAGCAATACTGCACAGGCTGAAACTATTACGCNTNTTGGAATCAGCTGGCGTCGACTCTGCTCTATCTCCGGTAATTGCTAGCGCAAATCGAGTGCTGAGCTACGTCCATGAAGTTGACGACGTGGCAACATTTCTTGGTGCAGACCAAAATTTTGAGGTGGCAGAATTAGAAGTTGAAGCTGATAGTGTAGCGGCCTCAAAAACTCTTAATGAACTAGGACTTCCCAAAGAAGCTTTAGTCGGTGCCTACGTAAGAGAGGGGGAGGCGCTCATCGGCCGCGGTACAAGCCAATTGTTGCCTGGCGATCATGTTCTTCTTATTGCGCGTCCTGAAAAAATAGACTCCCTCCGTGAGTTCTTTCATACTGATAGTAAGACGACCTGAAACTAGTGGGCGTTAGGAGGGAGTATGGCTACTTCCAAAGCTGACGAAAAAAGAACCAAGAGTATTATCGCTATAGCAGCGTCTCTATCGCTTATCGAGGTATCGATCCTTTCTTTATTTAGTTTTTTTGCTTCAGTAACTTCAATAGATCGAAACTTTGCCATTTTCCTGATCTACACAATCTCTACTGGCGCATTGGGATTTCTTGGTAGACAGTTTTTTTCGAAAAGGAGAGAATTTAACGCGAGTGAAATTTTCCAAATCATCGCACTAAACTACGGGGTCGTCATAGTCCTGTGTTCAGCTCTCTATCTTTCATTAGGTGTTTCTACTAGTTTTGATGGCGCACTTCTTGAATCTGTTTCAGGTCTTTCGACGACATCTCTGACAAACGTTGTACCTGAGTCTTTGGGGAAAAGCGTTCTTCTATTTCGTTCTTTAACACAGTGGTTGGGCGGAATAGGGGCACTGATAATGGTTTTTGTCGCTCTACCCGAAGCAGGAAGAGCAGAAGAGTTTGATGTCGCTTTTGCAAAGTCATTTACTTCCCAAAAAGTCTCAGAAACTTTACTTCGGCTAGCGAAACTGTATGTCCTGTTGACATTGGGAACATGTGTGGCATTTGTAATCTCCGGAATGACAATCTTTGAAGGTCTGTGCCATTCGTTAACTTCAGTTTCTTCCGGAGGGTTCAGCACTAAGAGCATGTCAATAGCTGGATTTGGATCATCTACTATTGAATGGGTAGTGGCCATAGCAATGTTCTTTACTGGAATTAATGTGGTGATCTTATGGTGGATGTGGAAAAGGAAATTTTCCCGGATCGCAAAAAATTCTGAATTTCGCATATATTTACTTCTCGTTGTTACCGCAACGATCCTCTTTTCTTTTTGGCGGCGGGATGTGGAATCATTCTGGGCTGTTATACGTAAAGGGTTTTTCCTTTCCAGCTCTCTTCTTAGCACTACCGGATTCTCAACAATTAGTTGGGATTTTCCTTCCGGAATGGCAGTTATGGTTCTGCTTCTATTGGGTGTTGGAGCTATGGCAGGGTCATCTGGTGGGGGATACGGATCAGCGCGTGTGTTGCAGCACTATCGGTTTGCCAGAAGAGAATTAACTCAACAATTAAAGCCAAGTTCAGTTCGCGTTGTGAAGGTAAGTGGAAAAGTGATTGATGAGAGAGCTCTTCATCGACTTCACGGTTTTACCGCTATATTTATTTCTCTAGTCGCAGCGGGAGCATTCATTATCGCACTTGCTAACCCAAACAGCACTCCTATTGAGGTACTCAGCTTCTCACTAACCTGCCTAGCTACTGCAGGGCCATTTATCGCAACTAGTCCTGTTGACTCTGGGATAGAGTTCAATACGGTTACTCATATCGTCTCTTCAATGCTAATGCTTTTGGGGCGCTTATCTATTTTTCCTATCGCCTACCTTGGTATCGCTTTTCTCCGAACTCTTAGAGAAGGCCCATTCAGGAGGATCGGATATTGGGCTGGGAGATCATGAGATTAAACCCCAACCTATTCACAGAAGGTCCAATCGATTCTCCTACCTTAAACATTGTGGGATTGGCTTTAGCTTTCCTCAGTCCCGGCCTTTTTCTCGCTGGTCTAGTGGAGTGGTTCTCCGGTAGTTCGCATAATGAATGGGCATTATTTGCCTCGGCTGGGATTTCGTTAAATCTTGGTCTAACGCTTCGTGCATTGACAGAGATCTCTGAAGAAGTAAAACCTCTGTCGATGTTCTCAATGGTGGCATGGTCTTGGGTCGCTTGTTCCGTAATGGGGTCATTACCATACCTATGGGGCGGGGTTTTTTCTTGGGGTAAATTCGATAACGCGCTTTTCGAATCTATATCCGGTTTCTCTACTTCAGGGTCAACGGTATTGGAAGATATCGAGAGTTTAGGAAAAGGCATGCTGTTTTGGCGCCAACTTACTCAGTGGTATGGCGGTATGGGAATGATTGTATTGGCTACGGCAGTGCTTCCAAGGCTTGGTGTTGGAGGGCTAGCTCTAATGAGTAAAGAGGCTACAGGCCACAAGTCAGACATGTTCAGAGCAAGCGCTACCAAAACAGCCAAGACCTTATGGACAGTTTATTTCGCTACAACCCTAGTAATCGCGATTGCCTTGTGGATTACACCCGGCCCAACGTTATTTGATTCAATAACTCACGCATTGTCAACTGCAGCAACAGGTGGTTTCTCGACCTACAACTCTTCAGTGGGGTATTTCGATTCTGTAGCGGTTGAAATAATTCTCATAGTGGCGATGCTCTTTGGTGCCATAAGTTACACCTTGCATTACAGGGCTTTCGCTCAAAGGGAAAGAAATAGTTGGTTTCGCTCATCCGAAACTAGAGTATTTTTGGGCGTTACGTTCATTTCCGCCCTGCTTGCGACGCTTATCAATGCCTCAGATGACCTTGGGTCGTTTCCCACTGTTCTTCGCGATTCGGTTTTTAATGTTGTAGCCCTTGCCACCTCAACAGGTTTCAGCAATGCGCGGCCAGAGGGAATAGGAGATTTTGTGCTGTGGGGCGCTGCTTCGCAGATCCTCATCCTTTTTCTAATGACTATCGGAGGAACAACAGGTTCTACTGCAGGNGGAATGAAAATTCTNCGACTNCAANTTGGATTAAAAGNTCTNAGAAGAGAATTGAGATTATTCGAACATCGAAAAGGTGTCTTTCCGATAACAATGGGGCGTGAGCCCGTATCAGACAGAATGATTTCTTCTGCCTTAGCATTCGTGGCTCTATTCATCTCTTTTGTCATTCTCGGCACAATCGCTATNTCAGCATTGGGGAATGATTTAATAACATCCGCTAGCGGGGCTATCTCTGCGATGAGTAATATGGGGCCNGCTCTTGGAGAAGCTGGGCCGACGAGTAACTATTTGTCGTTTAGTCGTCCCGGGCGATCGATTCTCGCATTTTTGATGATTCTAGGTCGATTAGAAATTTATGCTGTTCTATTGATGCTAGTGGCTCCAGCAAATCGAATTCTCATACGGAAGTAGCCTTTTATTCGATCAGAAACGACTTGCAGAAATGCCTTAGATAATNTTGGTCTTTCACGCCACACATTTCACGCGCTGAGTGCATAGACAACTGAGGAATTCCAAGATCGATAGTTCTCACGCCAAGGTTTGCTGCATTTGTGGGTCCTATCGTTGATCCACAACTGAGGTCACTTCTGTTCGCAAAGATCTGATAGGGGATTTCATTGGCAACGCATATCTGCTTGGCTATAGCTTCCCCAACAGCATCGGTCGCATACCGCTGGTTTGCATTTCGTTTGATGACTATGCCCTCATTCAATCTTATGATGTGATCTAGATCATGCCTTTCTAGATAATTCGGATGAGTAGCGTGTGCTCCATCTACCGAAGCGCATAAGGAATTCTCTAGGGCAATTGCACGTGATTCAATAGAAAGATTTGACATGATTCTGTTCAANGTATTTGACAAAAAATTTCCTGATGCTCCTACAGAAGACACACTTCCAACTTCCTCGTGGTCGAACAANCACACTATTGGCGTCTTATCTAAGTCNCATTTNTCTAATCCGGCTAATGCAGAGATAGCGGCATAACATGAGACCAAGTTATCTATTCTCCCTGAAGCCAGCCACTCACTCCCAGNGCCGAGTAAGTTCGACTGTTGCGCGTCATGTAACATCAGGTCCCAAGAGACAATATCACTCGTCGATACAGACAATTGGCTGGCAAGCCATTCGTTAAATATTGGTGGTTCTAGAGCTGAATCAGCCCAGACCGGCGAAAGTTGGGTCTGTGGATTTAATTTCAGCCCTTTTTCATTTATGTCTCTATCGAGATGGATTGCTAATTGAGGGACCCTNCAAATAGGTCTCTCAGATGAGAAGAGGACCTCTTCGTAAGGGTTTTTTTTAACTANCACCCTTCCGGAGATCCCTAAATCTCTATCTAGCCACGAATTTAATAGAGGACTTCCGTAAGTTTCTATTGAAAGCTGCNCAAGTGTGTTGCTCGCTCGTCGTTGTATAGGCTTTAAGCGGAGATTTGGACTATCAGTATGAGCCCCTAGGAGCCTAAACCCGTTCTCGTATGGCAGGTCAGTACTTTCTATCCACGCAACAATGCTCCCATCTTTCACAAAGAAATTTCGATCTGTGCGATCCAACCAACTATCNTTTCCAGATATTTCATTGAATCCATNGNCTANAAGAAGTTTCTTAGCGTTATTGATGGCATGGAAAGGNGATGTAGAGCTATCTAGAAATTTTCTTANATGATTGATTTCTTGGTCTTCAACAAATTCCATGACAGTTATTCTGCCTGATGACGGGTAGTTTTCCATCCTNGATAAAAATTCTTTGGGAATAGAGGGTAAAAAGGTAGAATATGGNTAATGGCCCTCTTCGCCTGCACAGTATCCGAAAAATGAAGGAAGTCTTAATGACAATGAATCCAGATTTGCCTCAGAGACAGGGATTATACGANCCTACATTTGAGCATGATTCCTGTGGCGTGAACTTCATAGCTAACTTAAAAGGCCACAAAAGTCACAAGATCGTTTCTTCTGCTATCGGAGCACTTTGCCAGCTTCAGCATAGAGGAGCGTTAGGTTCAGAAGAGAACACGGGAGATGGAGCTGGAATTTTAATTCAAGTACCTGACAAATTCTTAAGAGCGGTAGTTGATTTTGAACTTCCAGAACAAGGTGAATTCGTTACGGGTATAGCGTTTATGCCACAAGATTCTTCAGAATATGACCAAGCAGTTTCTTCTGTAGAAATGATCGCTGAAGAGGTGGGCTTTACCATACTGGGATGGCGTGACACTCCAGTAGATAGTTCAAATCTGGGCTCTGGGGCNTTAGGCACTATGCCGAAATTTTCCCAAATTTTTCTAACTTATACGAACAATGATGGCAGTCATCTATCTGGAATGGATTTAGACCGTAAAGCCTATATTTTGCGCAAGAGGTGCCAGCACGAAATTCAATTCGAAAGAGCAGATGTAGCGGGAGAAGGAATGGGAGGCATGTCGAAGAGACATTCGGGGGTCTATTTCCCGAGCTTGTCATCTAGGACATTTGTATATAAAGGAATGCTAACCACCCCACAGCTAGGCGAGTTCTTTCTAGATTTGTCCGATGAGCGTGTAGAGAGTGCATTAGCCCTTGTTCACTCAAGGTTTTCAACAAATACATTCCCATCGTGGCCTCTTGCACATCCATATCGGTTTATTGCTCACAATGGAGAAATAAACACCGTTCAAGGAAATCGNAATTGGATGAGGGCTCGAGAAGCAGTACTTGATTCGGAAGCTTTCGGTAGTGACCTTGAGAAGCTATTTCCAATATGCACTCCAGGGGCATCTGATACCGCTGCATTTGACGAATGCCTAGAACTCCTCGTTTTAGGCGGGTATTCGTTNCCTGAGGCCGTTCTTATGATGATCCCTGAACCATGGGAAAATCACGAAAGCATGGACGAGTCGCTTAAGTCTTTCTATAGGTACCATGCGACAAGAATTGAGCCTTGGGACGGTCCAGCATCGATAATTTTTACCGATGGAGTAGTTGTTGGAGCTGTACTGGACCGCAACGGCCTTCGACCTTCCCGCTATTGGCTTACAGATGATGATTTAGTGGTGATGGCCTCTGAAGTAGGGGTCCTAGATATACCCAGCTCTAAAGTAATTGAGAAGGGAAGACTTCAGCCTGGAAAAATGTTCTTTATAGACACCGAACAAGGAAGAATCGTCCGAGATGCAGAAATTAAAGAGATGCTCTCGTCTGCTCAACCCTTCGGTAAGTGGCTAAACGAAAATGAAATATCGTTATCCGANCTTCCAGATAGGCAAGTCGCTCGCCCAGAAGACAGCCCACTTCTCACCCGGCAAAAATTATTTGGCTATTCTAATGAAGAGTTGAAGTTTCTCATGGCTCCCATGTACTTGAATGGTAAAGAAGCTATAGGTTCAATGGGGACAGACACACCTCTAGCTGTCCTTTCAAATCGCCCGCGTCTTCTCTATGACTATTTCAAGCAGCTCTTTGCGCAAGTGACCAATCCTCCACTTGACGCAATTCGAGAAGAAATAGTTACCTCTACGTATGGGTGGTTAGGCCCNGAGCTCAACCTTCTTGAGAGCAAACCAGAATCCTGCCAGCGAATATTTCTAGAGCATCCAGTCATAACTAACAAGGAATTACTGCGATTGCTAGATATTGATGGAGAGCTCAGTGGACAATCAGGACATAATCAGTTTCAAACGGAAGTTATCCAGTGCCTCTATCCAGTTGATGAAGGTGGAAGCGGCCTACGAGCGGCGATAGAGAACACTCGGGCTTTAGTTTCCAAAGCGATCGAATCTGGTAAAAACCTGATCGTTCTTTCTGATCGCGGAGCCAGCGCAAGCCACGCACCTATTCCAGCATTGTTAGCGACTGCCTCAGTACATCATCATCTGATCAGAGAAAAAACTCGTTCAAAAGTTAGTCTCATAATCGAAACTGGGGAAATGCGAGAAGTCCACCATCTCTGCCTTCTTCTTGGATATGGCGCTAATACCGTAAACCCTTATCTGGCCTTTGAAACTATTGCAGATTTAATTGAGAAAAGAAGCGGTGAAGAGGGTCCAGCTATCACTATTGAAGAGGCCTACAAAAATTATGTTAAAGCATTCGATAAAGGTGTGCTAAAGGTGATGTCTAAAATGGGCATATCTACAGTAAGGAGTTATATAGGGTCTCAAATCTTCGAAGCTATCGGATTGGGCAAACCTTTAGTGATCGATGCATTCCCAGGAACGATGAGTAGATTGGGCGGAGTAGGGTATGCGCAAATAGCTGAAGAGGTGAAATTTAGGCACCAGATAGCGTTTCCAACAATGCCAACCCACCGCTCCCATCGACAATTAGTAGCTGGAGGAGAGTATCAATGGAGACGTGAAGGGGAATATCACCTGTTTAATCCAGAAACTATATTTAAATTACAGCACGCTACGCGCCAAGGCAGCTTCGATATTTTCAAAGAGTACACAAATCAAGTAAATGAACAAAGTACGAATCTTGCGACTTTACGTGGCTTGTTTAAGTTTAATTTTGATTCTCGACCCCCAGTTCCTATCAGTGAAGTTGAGTCAATCGAAGAAATAATGAAAACATTCTCTACTGGAGCTATGTCGTACGGCTCTATTTCTGCTGAAGCGCACGAAACCTTAGCAATAGCTATGAATAGAATCGGTGCAAAGTCAAACACCGGCGAAGGCGGTGAACACCCCAGTAGATATGAGCCAGATGAGAACGGTGACCTTCGAAGATCTGCAATTAAACAAGCAGCATCTGGCAGGTTTGGAGTTACGAGCGAGTACCTTGTTAATGCTGATGACATTCAAATAAAAATGGCACAAGGGGCTAAGCCCGGTGAAGGCGGACAACTTCCAGGGCATAAAGTGTGGCCTTGGATAGCAGAAGTCCGCCATTCAACACCGGGTGTGGACCTAATTTCACCTCCACCCCATCATGACATCTATTCAATCGAAGACTTGGCACAACTAATTCATGATTTAAAAAACGCTAATCCGGAGGCGCGAATACATGTAAAACTTGTATCAGAACTTGGNGTCGGAACTGTCGCCGCAGGTGTTGCGAAAGCTCACGCAGATGTTGTATTGATCTCAGGGCACGACGGCGGTACAGGAGCCTCTCCATTGACATCAATAAAGCATGCCGGAACTCCTTGGGAGTTAGGACTAGCCGAAACGCAGCAGACACTCCTATTAAATAACTTAAGNGATCGCGTGGTCGTTCAATGCGATGGCCAGCTAAAGACTGGGCGTGATGTTGTCATCGCTGCACTGCTTGGTGCAGAAGAATTTGGTTTTGCTACAGCTCCACTAGTNGTAATGGGTTGCGTAATGATGCGGGTATGTCACCTCGATACTTGCCCAGTCGGTATTGCCACCCAGAATCCGGAGTTGCGTGAAAAATTTGAAGGTCAGGCTGACCACGTAGTGAATTTCATGGAATTCATAGCACAGGAAGTAAGAGAGCTTCTGTCACAACTCGGCTTTAGAACGCTTAAAGAGGCAGTCGGTCAAGTTGATGCACTAGATGTTTCCGATGGGATAAACCATTGGAAAGCAGCGGGCCTTGATCTTTCACCAGTTCTCTATCAGCCCCCTCTTCCATCTAATTCAGTTAGGTACTGCCGAGAGAAGCAAGATCATGGACTAGAGTATGCTCTCGATCAAACCTTAATCCAGCTAGCCGAGGGTTCTCTTAAACATGGCGATCGAGTGCATTTAGAAATGCCGATTCGTAATGTGAACAGAACTGTGGGTACTTTACTCGGTCATCATCTAACCAAACGGTGGGGAGGTGAAGGTTTGCCAGATGACACTATCCAAGTGGATTTCACAGGATCAGCCGGTAATAGTTTTGCTGCATTCGTTCCAGCCGGAATAACGCTTCGTTTGCATGGAGACGCTAATGACTATGTCGGTAAAGGGTTAAGTGGCGGGAAAGTTATCGTCTCGCCTCCAGAAGATTCACCCTTCCGCTCTGAAGAAAACGTTATAGCTGGCAACGTGATCTTATATGGTGCAACTAGCGGAGAGGTATTCCTCAGTGGTCTAGTTGGTGAACGTTTTTGCGTAAGGAATTCTGGAGCTCTTGCTGTTGCCGAAGGTGTCGGAGATCATGCATGCGAGTATATGACTGGGGGGCGAGTGGTAATTCTTGGTCCGACTGGAAGAAATTTCGCAGCTGGAATGTCTGGTGGTATAGCGTATGTCCTCGACGTTGATGGAACCTTTCCTAGCCGAGTAAATAGGGAACTCGTTGATTTAGAGGATTTGGACGAAGGAGATATTGGTTGGCTGCGGGAGACCGTAGCTAGACATCAAGCTGAAACTGGTTCAGAATTAGCAAAACGGCTGATAGATTCATGGCCGAAAGCGATGGGCCAATTCGTTAAAGTTGTGCCAAGAGACTATAAGCGGGTTCTTGATGCCATAGCTGAGGCAGAAGCCAACGGCACGGATATTGTTAAAGCCGTAATGCCGACAACGGGAGGTTCATAATGGGTGACCCCAAAGGATTTATGAAGCATAACCGGATTGTTCCGAAATCCCGGCCTGTTCCAGTTCGACTTCGCGACTGGAGTGAAGTCTATGAACCCTTCGATATTGATGCTTTAAAAATGCAAGCATCTCGGTGCATGGATTGTGGAATTCCCTTTTGTAATAACGGGTGCCCCCTGGGAAATTTAATCCCAGATTGGAATGACTTAGTTTATAAAAATGAGTGGAAACGAGCTATCGAATCCCTTCATGCTACTAATAATTTTCCAGAGTTTACTGGTCGATTATGTCCGGCCCCCTGTGAAGCTGCATGTGTACTAGGAATCAATGAAGATCCCGTAACCATAAAGCAAGTAGAAGTGGAGATCATTGAACGCGCATGGAATGAGGGCTGGGTATACCCAATCATTCCCGAAAGAAAAACTGGTAAAAGGATCGCCGTAGTCGGTTCGGGCCCAGCAGGTCTAGCTGCTGCTCAACAGCTAACTCGAGCTGGCCACGATGTCACAGTATTTGAACGATCTGAAAAAATCGGTGGCCTGCTTAGATACGGAATACCAGAATTCAAAATGGAAAAACGGTTCCTTGACAGAAGATTAGAACAGATGCTTGACGAAGGAACGAAATTTGAAACAAGTGTCGAAGTAGGAAAAGATTTAGATGCTGATGAGCTCAAAGCAGAAAACGATGCTGTAATTTTAGCTATCGGTGCTACACAGTGGCGGGATCTACCAGTTAAAGGCCGAGAACTAGAAGGTATCTATCAGGCCATGGAATATTTAGTTCCAGCGAATCTTGTCGCAGAAGGTAAATTAGATGAACACCCATTTCCCGCAGCGGGGAAAAATGTTATTATCATCGGCGGTGGTGATACCGGTGCAGATTGTCTAGGTACCGCACATCGTCACGGGGCAGCATCAATTCACCAATTTGAGATCATGCCGGAACCTCCAGATAGCAGAGATGTCTCAACCCCTTGGCCCACATGGCCAATGATGCTTCGTACGTCATCTGCTCATGACGAAGGGGGAGAAAGAGTATTCTCGATTAGTACCAAACAGTTCATCGGAGAAAATAGTCAAGTTACATCTCTAGAAACGATAGAAGTTGAAATCAAACATGAAGATGGCCGAATGAACTTTGTGGAGATTCCTGGATCTGAGCAGCAGTATAAGGCAGATCTAGTCTTTCTAGCCCTTGGCTTTACCGGACCAGAGCAGGCTGGTGTTCCGGCTGAACTGGGTGTGGATCTTGACAATAGAGGGAACATAGTGCGAGATGAAAACTGGATGAGCACTGAGAACGGAGTTTTTGTCGCCGGAGATGCAGGGCGAGGGCAAAGCCTTATCGTATGGGCGATTGCTGAAGGTAGAGCATGTGCAGCTTCAGTAGATCAGTGGCTAGAGGGCAATTCGTTGCTTCCTAAGCCAGTTACTCCGCACTCTCAACAGTTGCGTTAGCGCTACCAATTAGGAGCGGAATCAAGAAAATCTAAAGCACTTTCTAGAAAAGAAAAGTCTTTAGGAGTAGCGAAATGATCTACGCCTTTTAGCATCACCAATTTCGCGTTAGGAAGCGAATCAATCAATCTAGTTGCAGGGCCAGCGAAATCATTCTCACCCAAAACAATCAATACTGGAGTCTTCAGGCCTGAAAGAACAGATGGGTCGATAGATGAATTCTTTGTTTGTAGGTATTTTGCAATATACTTCCCATCTATATCTGGGTAGTCCGAAAGCTGACTAAAGTAACGACTTTCTGGATCCTCTAGGCTTCCCTCTCCGCTAATTGCATCTGATATTTTTTTGCCTCTAATCTGATCAGATTCGAATAAGCTATCTCCAACTCCTGCAAGAACGAGTTTTCGAAATTTTCCCGGTTTCTTAAGTGCTAATTCCAAAAGGACTCTGGCTCCAAGTGAAAATCCGATTCCGTCTACGATCGGAAATGNGATGCGATCGTGAACATAATCAACCAAATTGCCATTAAATTCAGATGAAGGGACGTATTCGTTTCCATGTCCTGGTAGATCAACCGGCAGNAACTCTCTTTCAGCATCACGAACGAGGTCAAACCATCCATTATCTCCCCAAGTTCTTTTTGAAGTGGTAGCTAATCCATGAAGGAAGAGAATNGGCGGGAAGNTAGGCATGNGGCTTTCTTGGACTTGGAATAGGGGGTGTCTTCAAGATATAAGGTCATCATAAAAACACAATAGCCCCGTCAGGTTTTCTGCCGAAACAGAATCCCTTTCGGGGCTGTGCAGTTTAACGTCGTTTCCTAAGTCATCCCCTGAAGGACTTCCTTGGTTCCGGTACCTTTCCCGATCTGGCTTTCGCCATTTCGACCTTCCCACTTTTGCTTTCTTCTCCTGAGAGTTTCTGCTTTGGTGTTTTGGTTCGCTTTCCCCCTAAGGGTCTTGCTCTTCTAGGCCTTCCTTCCCTTCCTCCTAAGATTCCGGGTTGGTTGTTCTTTCTGGCTTTCCGCCCTAAGGCTTCTTTCCTTCCAGTTGATTCTCTACCGAAGTAGATCCTCACCGCTAAACCTGTTCCGATGGCCGTTCATACCTTCCGATGGCCGAGCCTACCCGGGTTTCGATGCTGCCACCGCTTCCCGTTTGGTTTGCCATTTTCTTGTATGCCGTTGTCACCGGCGTGTAGTCACAATTACATTTTGTTTTGAATATGTCAAGCGATTTTTTAAAATCCTCAGCTTTTCCCCAGTATTATTTTGAAATCCCCAAGATGGGCTAAATTACCCACAATATTTCCACAGATNGANGGGTCATTCAGATGCAAATATNTGGCNAGGGTNTTCAAAGAACTTAAATTNTAGNGCATTCCCNGAGGGNTCTCGAAGAAACATCGTCCATTGCTCGCCTGGTTGNCCTTTGAATTTGAGATGTGGAGCAATTTCAAATGGCCATTTACTCTCNGTTAGTTTATCGATTATGTTTTTCCAGCCTATATNGTCAAGAATTATCCCAAAATGAGGGACAGGAACCAGATCACCATCGACGAGATTCTCTATTGTCCCTNAAACNTCAGAATTAGGATCACTTAGATGAGCTACAAGTTGATGGCCGAAAAAATTGAAGTCAACCCAACTCTCATCAGAGCGACCTTCACTGGCGCCCAGAATTTCAGCATAGAATTCTCTNGATTCTTGTAAGTCTCTGACGGGGATTGCAAGATGAAACTTTAAATCGGACATCACGCCCACTGGTTTCGGTGAACNAAAACATCTTTGAGTACTTGTGGCTTGTCAGTCATGATTCCNTCTANGCCCAAATCTAATAANCGGTTCATCTCATCAGGCTCATTAATTGTCCAAGCGTGAATTACTTTTCCCATNGAATGAACTCGCTGTATAAAGGTTTCTGTGATTAATGGGACTCCCTTCATAGTCACGGGGACTTGNACACATTGCCCATTCGATATGGAGGAATTACTCGTAAATTTCCCCACCCGTATCCTTGCTATTCCTGAAGGGCCGATTCCCATGCATAGATTANTTCCAACTAGTCGNGAAATAGTCTGGTTCCTTCTGTCGGAGAAAGAAGACACACAAACTCGAGATNCTGATCCTGTATCCTTGATTGCATCAGCCAGAGGCTCTGCAACGCGGTCACTTTTCGGATCGATATTAAACCNTGCAGTTGGGAACTCNGATAGGAGCTCNTTAAGGAGAGGAATTTCCGATTTGCCGTCGATCAAAGCCCCTTTGATGATAGATAGGGGGGTATTAGAGATCTGGCCTGAAAGGTTCGTGACACGATCGAGGACATCATCGTGAAATGCAATCACGTGTCCNTCTGAGGTCAAATGTACGTCGGTTTCAAGGTATCTGTAGCCGATNTTAATTGCCGATTGGAATGCTGCCATTGAATTNTCAGGGGCATCTAGTGCACCTCCCCTGTGAGCAAACGCAATAGGAAAATCTACATCAAGGTAATCAAATCTATCTTTCAATTTTGCTTCCTTTTTAAATTACTTACAAACAAAGCATGGTGCTGGTTGTCCATAGACACAAATTCAATCTGATACCCCCTAATCGGTTGGAAGATGGATAGCGTTAAAGTATGGAAAGACGCACAAAAATAATTGCAACGATTGGGCCTGCAAGTGANAGNGAAACGACTTTNCGGGAGCTTGTCGANGCCGGAATGGATGTTGCAAGACTGGGACTAGCNCATGGAACNCTAGATGAAGCATTAGAGCGATATCGAAGGATACGAAAGATCTCCAAAGATATGGGGAAGCGAGTTGGAATCTTAGTCGATCTTCCTGGGCCAAAGATACGTTCGGCTCCTTTCCCAGGCGAGGGATCTCTTCTGGAAAAAGGGAGTACTATTAAACTAATACCTGGTGGCAAACAGTCCTCAGAAAGTATCGTCGAAGTAGCCTACGAAAAGGTTCTTGAAGATTTAGTTCCAGGTGATGTGATCCCATTCGGGGATGGACAAGTCGTAGTTCGTGTCGAGTCCATAGGAAAAGACGAAGCAGAGGCAACAGTTACAAGCGGAGGTATCCTCCACGGGCGCCCTGGAATTCGAATACCGTCTGAGAGGCTCAGTTTGCCAACCCCCACAGATGACGATCTTAATAAATTAGATGCGTTCGTTGAGGAAGGCGTCGATATGGTAGCCGTTTCGTATGTGCGGTCAGCTCACGATGTGAGGAGGGTGGGGACGGAGCCGCACCCAAGAGGTCCACTTGTAGTGGCTAAAATTGAAACACGCGCAGCTGTTGAAAACCTCACAGGTATTATTGAAGCATCTGCAGCAATAATGGTCGCTCGAGGAGACCTAGGTACAGAATTCGATATAGCTGATCTTCCACATCTGCAAAAAAAGATCATAGCTGAATGTATAGCCGGTGGGTTGCCAGTTATTACTGCCACTCAAATGCTGGAATCAATGATCAACACCTCTTCGCCGACTAGAGCTGAGGCGTCCGATGTGGCCAATGCTGTTTTTGACGGAACATCAGCTGTGATGCTTTCGGGAGAAACTGCAATTGGTAATTATCCTGTTGAAAGTGTCGAAACGATGGCTCGTATCGCTGAAAGAGCTGATCAGTCATTTGATTTTGGTCGTTGGGCGGAAAGAGTGGCTGAACTCCGCCAATCAAGTGACACTGAATCTGGAAATGGAGGCTCTCAAGGAATAACTGATGCTATGACTTTGGCTACGTGGAGAGCTGCAAATGAACTTGACTTAGCTGCCCTCCTCTGCATTTCAGGTTCCGGTTTTACCGTCCGCTCGATGGCACGATTTAGACCAAATGTTCCGATTCTGGGTATGACTATGGACGAGCGAACAGCCCAACAGCTTACTTTGAGTTGGGGGGTAACGCCTTTTTGTATTGAAGCAGCAATGGGATATGAGGAGCGTATTGGTAATGCTATTGCTACTGCCAAATCAGAAGGGATTCTCCAGAGCAATGATTTAATTGGTGTGCTCGCCGGTATAACTGGAGATTCCCCTGCCACAGATGTTCTTAGGATTATGAGGGTTGTTTAGTCGGATGGGAAGGAAGAGAAAATGAGTAATGTTTCGATTTCTAGAGAGGGGCTTCCTGAAACAATTTTGCCGCCAGAGAATCCTAAAATAGTTGAACTCTTGAATGCCGCTTTGAAATTAGAAGATCAGGAACTTCAACGTGAAGGACTTAACGAAGTTGCTGGAAGATTCCCTTCTTCAATTGAGGTTTGGAAATCGATGGGTTTAGCTGGGCGGGATATCATGGAGTCCTATGCTGCATTCCGCGTCGGGTATCACCGAGGACTAGATGCTTTAAGGAAGAATGGATGGCGCGGGTCGGGATACGTCCGTTGGGAACACCCAAGTAATAGAGCTTTTTTGGAATGTTTATCTGGGCTGCAAAGGATCTCTGAACAGATTGGCGATTTTTCAGAGTCAGAACGGTGCGGAATCTTTCTTCTTCAACTAGATCCAGAAATGCCTGACAATCGTTAGCTATTAAAATAATTAAATGGACCGTATCAATTTTTCAGGCATAGTTCTAAATGGCGGCAGATCCTCGAGAATGGGAATTCCCAAGGGGGAAATGGACTTTCTCGGCCGTCCATTAATAGAAAGAGCTATCGATGCTTTGATAGAAGCAGGAGCATCTGAAGTGATAATTGTTGGGGGGAAACCCTTTGTATCCAATGCCGAAGGTGTGCGGTCCGTCGAGGATGTATACCCAGATGAAGGACCTCTGGGGGGTCTAATAACTGGACTACTGAATGCNCGCATGGAACAGGCTGTGGTTTTATCTAACGATTTGATGTCCATCGATGGCTCCACCATTAGGAGAATCCTAGATTTTGGTCAACTGGCTGATCTGGCGATTCCCATGGCTGGTGGAGTGCCTCAGGTGTTAACTGCATTGTGGAAAGTATCGTGTTTAAAGGTTCTAGAATCGGCGTTCAAATCTGGCTCGCGATCGCTCAAAAGTGTTCTTGGAAATTTNGATGTTGTAGAAATCTTAGAATTAGATGATGCTAAATTTGTCAATGCCAATACACAATCTGACATTATCGAATACATCGCGAACTTGGAGGGAACTATTGAGTGAAGGAATGGACAAGCCGTTGGTAAAAGAAATTACTGTTGAGGAGCTCAAGGAAGTTGCAGACGAGAGCATCGTTATCGACGTCCGTGAAGAGTATGAATTCATAGAGGTGCGAGCGATTGGGGTTAAATTACTTCCTCTCGAGCAGATTCCTGATGCTGCTTCGAGTCTTCCGAAAGAGAAACAAATATTTATAATTTGTGCCTCTGGAAACAGATCAATGGTTGCATGTGAGTATTTAAACTCCAAAGGCTTCGACGCAGTGAATGTGATTGGTGGAACTATTGCATGGAATGCAGCTGGATACCCAGTGAGTCGAGGCTCATTTGAGGCCACTGAAGTTCTTCAGTAACTATGGCGAATTCGGGTAGTGCTAAATTAATTACCGATAGCAGCGAATTGCTGTCAGTGATAGGCCATTGTTTTAAACTCGAAGCATATGCGTTAGATACAGAATTTCATCGAGAGAAAAGCTACTACCCGAAACTGGCCCTCATCCAGATAAATTTTGGAACTGGAGTGGCGTTGCTTGACCCAACAGCTATTTCGCTTAGCCCACTTCAAGAACTATTTAACTCCCAGCAAGTAGCTGTGATGCATGCATGCGCTCAAGATCTTGAGGTGCTNCAGCATTACTGTAAGGCTATGCCNAAAGAAATATTTGATACGCAAATAGCTGCAGGTTTTCTTGGACTNCGTACCCCTTCATTNTCAGCGCTTCATGAGAGGTTCTTGAAGAAAAAATTNCCAAAAGGNGAACGCTTGACCGATTGGCTTCANCGCCCTTTGTCAAAGCGTCAAATTGAATATGCAGCTGCGGACGTGGCTGATCTATTAGAGATCTACGAGATCCTTACAGATGAACTCATCAATCGTNNAAGACTTNATTGGGCCAAAGACGAGTTTGANNTAATTAAGANTCGAATGAACGNCTCGAAANATCCAAGCGAGTCTTGGGTNCGAATAAAAGAGACTCGGCATTTGGGNGCTNNAGGAAGAGGGGTCGCCCAGACAATTGCTGAATGGAGAGAAACCGAAGCTCAGTCTCTTGATATCCCTGCGCGATTCATTCTTTCAGATATAGCAGTGGTCAGTATTTCNCAGAGGTTGCCCAAAACTATTGATGAGCTGCTCGCTGTTAGAGGGGTGGACAAGAAACGATTTAATAATACTCGTGCTCGAAAAATATTAGAACTCGTCTCACATGGGAAGGATAAAAAAGTTGATATACCTTCAGAAAAGAATGAGAAGCAACTAGACCCAAATTTACGACCAGCTGTGGCCCTAATTTCCGCATGGCTAGCACAATTCGCAAAGGATAGTGATTTAGATCCATCTCTTCTTGGAACGAGAGCAGATATCGAAACACTGTTGCGTGGCGATAGTCAGTCAAGACTTTCTGAGGGATGGCGGCATGATTACGTTGGAGTTCCGATTCAAAAGCTAGTGGAAGGCTCTGCTTCATTAGCATTTGTTAACGGCCGCTTACGTATGGAAGATCGCTAGCAAGTAGTATAAAATTTACTGAGTGGTTTGATATACTTTCCAATTCATACGATTTATTGAGATAAGTTTCCGGTTAATGATCTTGGAGGCAGAATGAAAAAAGGGCGTCATCGTCGTTACGAAGAAGCAAGGGCCCTTAAGCAGACAAACGATGCTCTGGATGACTTATTTGCAGACAATGAAGACCCCTGCATCGAGTGTGATGCTCTTCCAGGGCAAGATCATAAGGATTGGTGTCTAGCAGAAGTGAATTCTAAGAAAGAAGACACCGAAGATACCGAAGATGCCCAAGATGCCGAAGATAGCACCAACGACTTGTTCCCTACTTAGTAAGTTACTCAGCTACAACAGGTATTTTCTTTCTAGGAACTAGATTTTTCTCTGGAGGGTCAATAATTTCATACAAGGTGGTGCGCTGTCTCAATGTCCGGTTTAGCGGCTGGCACAAAAGGTCGAAATCCCTCATATCCACCGCTTGCCCATGGCGAGCTCCAGCAGCCCGAGAGATGTTTTCACCGTTTAAAGTCCCGCCCACATCGTTAACTCCGGCTTGAAGCATCTGTGACATTCCCTCAAGGCCAATCTTCACCCATGACGCCTGAATATTGTCGATATACCCATGATACGCAATTCTGGCTACTGCGTGGACAAGGAGGGTCTCTCTGAAGGTCGGACCCCGTCTGGCGCCCTTGCGAAGGTAAATAGGTGATGCCATATGAACGAATGGCAAACCTACAAATTCCGTAAAACCTCGGGTTTCTTTTTGTAGGGATCGTGTTTTGATAAAATGTTTCGCCCAATGTTCAGGGTTCTCGACACTTCCAAACATCATTGTAACGTTTGATCGTAACCCAACCCGATGAGCGATTCTATGCGCTTCGAGCCATTCTTCAGAGTTAATTTTGTCTGGGCATAAAACTTCCCGAATATTATCGTCGAGAATTTCTGCGGCTGTTCCTGGTAATGACTTTAGTCCAGCAGAGACTGCGCGCTTTAAGTAAGAATCAAGTGATTCTCCGAGTCTCTTAGCGCCTTCCGTGACCTCAAGAGCAGTAAATCCATGGATATGTATATCAGGAAGTTCATCGTGTAATGTCTTGCACATATCAATGTAGTAGTTTCCATCAAAATCTGGATGAATTCCACCTTGTAAGCAAACCTCGGTGGCTCCGTTTGCATGGGCTTCTGAAGCACGTGCAACTACTTCTTCTAAAGAGTGTAAGTATGGCTTACCGCGAAGATTTAGTGATAAAGGCCCTTTGGAGAAGCCGCAAAACCGGCACTTGAATGTGCAAACATTCGTGTAGTTTATATTGCAGTTTGAGACGTAAGTAACGTCGTCTCCGTTAACTTCTTTTCGAAGAATGTCAGCGCAATTTACGACAGAGCGAACTTGGGCCCCACGAGCACGGAAGAGGGAAACTATCTGAGGTAAGTCAACCTCTTGTCCCATCAGTACTCCTTCAATGATCTCGTCGATCTCAGTGGACGCTTTAGCTTGAGTCGAGAGGAGATTTGCTGGAATCGTTGAAGACCCTGAATACCATTGAGTCGAATCTTCGCCTACTTGCGCAACTTCTGCGCCATCCTCGACGTTCGTTATAAATTCAATCTTTTCTGGAAAAACGGCTCCAGGGTCATCACGCCCGAGCCATTCACTGTCAGAACGGTCCAGGACAGGAAAGTAAAGGTTTGGGTGGAGCCACGCTTCAGA
Organism: Acidimicrobiaceae bacterium; assembly: GCA_002703045.1. GTDB lineage: Bacteria > Actinomycetota > Acidimicrobiia > Acidimicrobiales > UBA8592 > UBA8592. The sequence goes on along the minus strand of PAEG01000038.1, from coordinate 280 downwards.
TTCCCTTGCATATTCAGGATAGATCGTTAGCCGCGGGGCAATGAAATGCCCAAGATTCTCTGAAACTTTTGAAATCTTCTCCAGCGCAGGCCACGGGCGCTCAGGATTAACATGGTCTGCCGTTACTGGAGAGACCCCACCCCAGTCATCTATGCCAGCCTTTAAAAGAATTCCGAAATCGTCAGAAAGATTTGGAGGGGCCTGAAGGTGAATATCTTCGGGCAAAATTATTCTCGCCAGTGCTATCGCCTCAAGGTATTCCTCTGAGGGGCATGGCTTC
>PAEG01000037.1 GCA_002703045.1 Acidimicrobiaceae bacterium | reverse complement strand
ACGGAGGTCCAAGGGTTCTTGGCCTGACCTTTCTCGTCAAATAATTTAAGATAGACCGAAGGACAATTTGCCTTTGGGAAATCTATGCCTGACAATCCACTCCACCCTGATACACCAATTTTAACTGGAAGAAAATTATCCGGTCGTTATGTNTTAAAAACACCNATTTTTATGGGTAAGACAATTCAGGTATGGGAAGCTGATGACCTCGTTCTGTCCAGAAAAGTTGCTATCAAACTGACACACCCATATCTGATCTATCAATCAGCTTTCATACGCGAGTTCAGAACAAGAGCACGAACAACTGCTCAATTAAATCATCCCTCTATTGTGACAATTTATGACACAACTGGCGATGAAGAAATGGAAGCAATCGTTATGGAGTTAATCGAGGGTATGACATTGCAGTCATATCTGGATGAGATAGGCACCATGTCTCCAACGAAGGCACTTAACGTCCTCACACAAGTGGTAGATGCGCTACAACATGCCCACCAACAAGGAATCATTCATGGTGATCTAAACCCAGAGAATATTTTTCTATGTCCGGAACAGAAAGTGAAAGTTTCGGGATTTGGATTGTCGACTGCCGAAAACATACTTCGAGAAACAAGTACCGACTTTCGGGAGAATCAGAGCAATTATCTATCTCCTGAGCAACTCGTTGGTGAGGATCCGAATGAGCAAAGCGATATATATGCGCTTGGTCTTATCATCTTAGAATTGGTGACTGGAGTCCCTCCCAAAAAGATAAATCAGAGTTCTCTGAATTCATTGGAAGATACGCTCGAACAATCACAAATAGAAATACCGAACGTATTCGTTGAGGCTCTACGAAAAGCGATTTCTGCACAGCCAAANAGCAGATTTAGAACTCCAGTAGCTTTTCGTTCGGCGATGAACCCCGAAACACCTCAAGACAATGGTAAAAATAAGAGCATGGACTTTAATCCAAAAACAAAGCAAAGGGACTTTAACCAAGCTGTTACAGCGCTATTAACAATAGGAATTGTCTTTACCTTTATTTTTGGAATTATTTATGCATCTGGTCTAGATGATGACTTATTCGGAAATAGCTCTTCCGAAACGACTGACTCATCAGAAAACAATGAAGAGGTAGCTTCCAGCGGGGAAGAAAACTCCGAAAATGTTATAAGTGAAGAAACAAGCAACAACGAAGAAGGCACAACGGAAGAAGCTGCGAATCCAACAGCACGGGAGGTTACACCCTCCCCTATCTTTGAAGAAACCCCAATTGTCGCAGCAGAGGACTTCGACCCGCTAGGTGATGGAGTAGAGCATCCTGAACTGCTTGCAAATCTATTTGATAATGACTCATCAACTGCGTGGAAAACTGAAACATACGGTCACAGATCTCTCGGATTCCTCAAGCCAGGTGTTGGAGTAGTTGTTCAACTAGAAAAATCAATATCTCTTCGAAACGTTGAAATTGAAACCGCCGCCATTGGGTGGTCTGGGGAAATTTATGTTTCTGATACTATTGGCGCTTCCCTTGAAGCATGGGGCAGTCCTGTAGCTCTCATTGAAGCAAGTTCAGGAACAGCTGATGTTGATTTAACCGGAAATAATGGACAAATGGTTCTTCTATGGATAACTGATCTAGGAGATGCTCCACCTTCTTTAAAGATCGAGATTACAGAAATCCGAATTAGCTGAGCGTTGCACCTTCCTCTNTTTGCTGAAAGCTGTACAGTTTTACTATCGAAAAGTCTGAAGAGTTACGATTAGTCCATNTAGCACAGTCGGGAGACCCTGCTGCTCTTGAGNNTNTACTTCGTNAGAACTATGGNAAAATTTANTCNATTTGTCGAAAANTAGCTGGAAATGACGCTGATGCCGATGATGCGACTCAAGAAGCATTACTTTCCATCGTTCGGAAAATATCTTCCTTCAAAGGTGAATCTAGATTTTCTACATGGGCATATAGGATCGCAACAAACGCTTGTCTAGATGAGATCCGAAAACGGAATCGCCGACCTCAATTGGAATTCTCAGAGAACAACGAATCAAGACTCTCAACCGGTAGAAATACCCAACCTATGGAAGATCAAATTTCTGACCGTTTACTGATCGAGAACGCACTAAACGCTCTTCCAGATGAGTTTAAAATTCCATTAATTTTAAGAGACCAAACAGGCATGAACTATCAAGAAATAAGTACCCTCCTTTCTCTTCCCGAGGGGACCGTAAAATCCCGAATAGCGAGAGCAAGAGAAAGATTAAAAGTTGAACTTTCTGGGAACCAGAGAGTAGACCAAAACGTCAAAGGTTTGGAGCATGAATAATAAATCGGATTCTTTTGAACATTCTGAAATAATAAGCGCTTACCTCGATGGTGAAGTGACCGAGGAAGAACGCGCATTTGTTGAAGAAAACCCTGACTTACTAAAAGAAGTCGAAAAGCTAAAAATAATACAAGGGTTCACCTCCTCTCCAATCCCTATAGATCCTCTCCTTCAGGAGAAACATCTCGCTAAGGCTATTTCCTCCTTACCAAAAGGTGGAAAAGTTATCCCATTTAGACAACAAAAAATGATCCAACGTGGGACACTCTTAGCTGTAGCTGCTGCAGCTGTTGCATTCATTTTGGTTCCAGTTATAAATTCGCAAAACAATGAATCCAGTAGTGAAAGTGATTTAGCAACAGGCTTTATAGAAAATTCAACTTCTGTCACCAAATCAGCGCAAAGTCCCGAGACTCAAGAACCAGAAGATGCGTCTGTCGCTCCTGAGTCAGCTCAGGAAGCCGGAACAACTGCAGAAACCTCTCGAAATTCCCAGGCTTCTCAAAATGATGAGCCCGAATCTGAGGCAGCTACTGATTCAGGTGCCCCTTCTGCTGTAGCTGATGCTCCTGAGGATGAAGCAGTAGGAGAAACCGAAGAAGAAGCGATGGAAGTAACCCAAGAAGAAAATGAAGTAGAAGCACAACAACTAGCGCCCTCAGAGGAGACAGCAGGAGAACTGAGTTCTAGAGTTTTTGTCGAAGAAGCTGAAACTATCAATTCGCTCTTTGAGACCGCTAACAACATTTGGGAAACGAATAACGATATTTTTTCTAGCCCCTTAACACTAAATCAGATTGAAAACTTCTTTAGTGAAAACACTGATTTTCTTACATGCTGGATTGAGGAANCTTTCTTTGACGCTAGTATTCGCACTCCCTTATTCCTTCAACAATTAATGATTAATGGGAGTCCTTCAGTAGTTCTAATTTCTGAAGATCTCCAATCAGAATTAAATCCTGTTCTTTCGGTTTACCAAGTAGATTCCTCATGCTTTCTTTTCTTTGAAGGTCCTATCGCTGGTGAAATACCTCCTGAATAACGGTGTTGTTTGTATAAAGAGTCGCTGTTTGACTCGTCTCGCGCTAGCCTCCCGAGCATGACTGAAATACCGTCCTTCGGCAAGAAATCGCAAAACCAAGCCTCTGCTGGATTAGACGACGATTGGCCTAAGCAAGTTACAGAGCAGATTGTTTCAAAAGTTGACGATCTTCGGGATAAAACTTCAGGGCCGGCAATTAAAATCAGTCGCTCGGTTGTCTATGGATTAACAGCTTGCTTCCTTCTTCTTTTAAGTATCCCTTTTTTTGTAATTGGGACTAATCGTGGACTTATTGAAATTTTCGATGCCTGGATTGTTTCAGATAGAAGCTCTGCCGTATGGATTGTGTATCTAATCACCGGTGTTCTATGGTTANTNATNGGGTTACTTTTTTGGCGTAAACGTCCCAAAAGGGCTGCTCAACCCAAAAAAANGAAATCAGAATAATGGAGAGAGATGCCTGAACACCGACAAGTNATNATTATCGGATCTGGTCCAGCAGGATTGACAGCGGCGATTTATAGCGNAAGGGCNAACCTNTCTCCCCTAGTTATCGAGGGAGAACCCTCCTCTACCAGCGATCAACCAGGTGGACAATTGATGTTGACGACCGACGTAGAGAATTACCCTGGCTTTCCAGANGGAATTATGGGTCCGGATTTAATGCAAAATTTTCGCTCTCAGGCAGAACGATTCGGAGCTACTTTTCTAACTCAAAAGGTGTCACGAGTTGATTTTTCACATTCTCCTTTTCGAATGTGGACTGGTGATCCAAATGTTGAAGAAGCTTCTTATTCTGCTGATGCAGTTATCGTATCTACTGGGGCGCGCTCAGTCATGCTTGACCTTCCCAATGAATTCGAATTAGTCGGACATGGATTATCAACTTGCGCTACTTGTGACGGATTCTTTTTCCGCGATCAAGAGATAGCCGTAGTAGGTGGTGGTGATTCGGCAATGGAAGAGGCTACCTTCCTCTCACGCTTTGCTAGCAAGGTAACAATTATTCATCGAAGAGAAGAACTTAGAGCTTCAAAAATCATGCAAGAACGAGCATTCTCTAATCCAAAAATTGATTTCTTATGGAATCACGAAGTGATCGGCTATATCGGCGAGTCGAAACTTGAAGGAATCACAGTCCGTGATGTTAACTCCGGTAATGAAAAGAATATGGATCTTTCAGGTTTGTTTATAGCTATAGGACATAAGCCCAATACAGACATATTCATCAATCAACTCGATTTGTTAGATAACGGCTATGTGGCAACTAAGCCCGACTCTTCTTTAACAAATATTCCAGGAGTCTTCGCATGTGGTGATGTTCAAGATTTTACCTATCGCCAAGCAATCACTGCTGCGGGGTCTGGTTGNATGGCTGCTATAGATGCTGAACGATGGTTAGAAGAGCAAGGTGACTGAAAAACTTGTCTTCTAGTTTTCAACCGTTCAACCTTCAAACTATTTTGGAGGCTACCGTGNACGAAGCGAGAGAAATACCTTGGACAATTTAGGCTAGGAGAATTTGTATGTCTGGAACTATTACNACACTTTCAAGTGCAACTTTTGATGAANTTATTGGAGAAAGCGAGAATCCAGTCCTTGTGGACTTTTGGGCTGAATGGTGTGGACCATGNAAAATGATTGCTCCTATCCTTGAAGAAATAGCTNCTGAACAAGGTGAAAAGATTCANATTGCGAAACTTAATGTTGATGAAGCAAATGAAATTGCAATTCGTTTTGAAGTTATGAGCATTCCGACCTTAATAGTTTTTGACAATGGGGTTCCAACAAAACGTATTGTGGGAGCTAAAGGGAAAGCAGCACTTCTCGAAGATCTTGACGAGTATCTTTAGAGTTCCTTAAGAACTCCATTTTCCTTCCTGTCATTCTTCGTGGTATACCAGAAAAATGAACAGTTTTCCTANNGAACNATTACCGNTTNGGCTCGGCCATATTGGNAAAGTTATAGAAGATCTNCATCGTCTTCTNGAAGNAGCAAATTTTCCTACTCCTGNNGACAAATCTCTTTTCACACAAGAGACTGCTGATTCTCTTCGNTCCTTCCAAGAAAGCCGACANCTGGAGACTACTGGAGTTTGCGATATTAATACTTGGTACGCACTAGTTGAAGCGGGATATAGNCTTGGNGACCGACTTCTTTATCTGCAAAGTCCAATGCTTCGTGGAGACGATGTTGCAGAACTCCAAAAAAGATTAGGAACTATTGGATTCGATTCCGGTCAAGTCGATGGCATCTTGGGAGAGAACACAGAGCGGGCTGTTCGNGATTTCCAAAGAAACGCTGGATTACCAGTTGATGCGATTTTCGGACCAGATAGNCTTCATATGCTGAACCGTCTTGGAGATGTAGGTCCGGGACAACCTGTAGCAGCAGTTCGAGAACATGAATCTCTGTTAACAAGAAATCCAANTCTCGACAATAAGCAGGTAGTTCTTGGAGAAGGAGGAGGCTTAGGTTCTATCATTAATGAATTCTCAAGAGAATTAACTGCTAGAAATTTACGTGTGGAGGTAATATCTCACTATGACGAGCGTCAGCATGCTCAATTAAGTAATTCTCTCGATGCTGATTTGTATTTTGGAATCACCAGTTCTTCTCAAGATTTAAGATCTATCTCATACTTCTCAAATCAACGTTACACCTCTCCTGGAGGTGTTTCTCTTGCTCATACTCTTCATGAACAATTTCTTCCGATTCTTGGCGACGCACTTGAGACAGTAGGAAGGGCAAATCAAGTTTTGAGAGAAACACGAATGCCAGCAATCGTTCTTTCTGTTGGTCCAACTAGCGATCTGATTGCTTGTGGACCAGATTTAGCTGCGACGGCTGCTGATGCTATTGTTTCATGGTTGACCGAACCATATGTAGAAGAGAAAAACTCCTAATAATGCGTGTGGATGAGTTTTTTTCCTCATTTAACTATTAACGATTATATAACCCCTGCTCAGAGCATATTTTTTGCAATCTAGTCACAGGGTTGTCCCCAAGTTGGGGATAAAGAGCTCTGAACAACTCTAAACCCTAAACCCTAACTTGATAGTTTAGGGTTTAAGTATCGAAAAACCCCTTTAACTATATAGGATCTACTCTTCTTTAATAACTGAGAAAATTCTGCCTAAATCATCCATATCAGCAAATTCAACGGATAACCTACCCCGCTTCCCGGAAGTAGAAACCGTTACTGTCGTATTGAGATAGTCAGATAGTTGTTGTTCCACTTCTAATACAGCAGCTGATTTTGTTTTCTTTGTCTGTTTGCCCTTCTGAATCGACAAACCCTCTCGAACAATTTTTTCTACGTCGCGAACTGAAAGAGCTTCTTTTACTATCCGTTGAGCTAGTTGGTCTTGGTCTTGGCGTGACGTTAAAGCTAATAGAGCTCTTGCATGGCCAGCTGAAATATCACCAGCTAGAAGATAATTTTGAACAGACGATGGGAGATGTAACAATCTTAGAGAGTTCGCTATTGAAGAACGGCTCTTTCCAACCCGTTGGCCTACTGCTTCTTGGCTCAACCCGAAATCATCAATAAGTTGTTGAAAGGCTGCTGCCTCTTCTAACGGCCCTAAATCTTGTCGATGTAAGTTTTCAACCAGAGCATGCTCAAGCGAAGTCAAGTCCTCTACATCTCGAATAATTGCAGGGATATTCTTTAAACCCGCTCTTTTTGCGGCCCTCCAGCGTCTTTCACCAGCAATAAGTTCATAACTTTCAGAATCTCGAGTTCGCACAAGAATTGGCTGTAATACTCCTACTTCACGGATAGATGCAGTTAAGTTCGATAACATTTCTTCATCAAAAATATCTCTAGGTTGATATGGATTAACTTTTATAGCCCCTATAGGTAGCTCTCTGTATCCTGGGCCTCCAAGTCGTATACCTTTTTCTTCTGTGTTGCCCTCTGAAGGGATAAGAGCTCCTAATCCTTTTCCTAAACCTTTTTTTTCACGCGCCACCAGTAATCTCCTTTGCAAGTGATCGATAGGCTATAGCCCCTCGTGATGAGGAATCATAATAAATTATCGGCTGTCCATAAGAAGGAGCTTCAGAAAGCCGAACTGATCTGGGAACCGTTTGTTGACAAACCCGTTCTCCGAAATGTGAACGTATTTCTTCCACCACTTGCCCAGCGAGCTTAGTTCGAGCATCAAACATAACTAAGGCAATCGTAGATATATGTAATTCTTTGTTCAGGTGGGTTTTAACACGTTCTACATTGCTTAGAAGCTGCCCTAAGCCCTCTAAAGCAAGATATTCACACTGAATAGGGACTAGGACTTCAGACGCTGCAGTAAGCGCATTAACGGTCAGTAATCCTATAGAAGGAGGGCAATCAATAAGTACAAAATCGTACTCTGAAATTATTGAGGAAATTGCACCATCTAATAACCGTTCTCGATTAAATGCTGAAACCAACTCTATTTCAGCCCCAGCTAAATCAAGATTGGACGGAGCGACTGAGAGGAATTCCCATTGGGATTTTATGATACAGTCCCTCATATTGACATCATTAAGGATGACATCGTACATTGATTTTTCAACAGAACGAGGATCAATACCAAGGGCTGAAGTAGCATTTGCTTGTGGATCAAAATCAACAACCAAAACACGATAACCTAGTTCAGCAATACAGGCAGCTAGATTAACCGTAGTAGTTGTTTTGCCCACCCCTCCTTTTTGATTAGCTATCGCCAAAATTCTCGGTAATTCATTAGTTGAGGCAGGATGTGGTTCAAACGGGAAAAGGTCATCGAATTTGCCTGATTCCTGTTGGTTCACACCTACTCCTTGAACTTTAACCCTTACTACAGTGTTTACACTACAACGCCTTGTCAACCCCTAACATCTCAACAAGATGTTTCACGTGAAACATTTTTATTGAGAACAGGGTTTCACGTGAAACGTTTTCACCATAAGGCTTTTTTGTTGATAGTTTTAGGGCTTCGGGGATATATTTGATCAGGAATATGAGTAAGTTCTAAAACCTGAAATGTCCCGTAACTTGGTTTTTTTACTTCTCTTGTTTCTAATCCCAATAAGGAAAGTTCTGCTGTAGGCCAACGTTTCTCTGCCTTTGGAGGTTCACTTACAACCATGTATCCTCCTTTTTTCAAAAAACGGCAACCGCATTCAGCTGTTTTTGGTGGAGGTGCAAACGATCGAGCTGTGACAAAGTCTGCTCTTCCTTCAAATTCTCTATCCCTTGCAGCTATTTCAGCTTCCCCGAGAAATATTTCAATATTTTCTCCAAATACTGTATTTTCAACCGCCCAGGAAAGGAAACTGGCTCTCTTTGCCTTACGTTCGACCAATAGAAAACTCCAATGAGGGTATTTTTCTGCTATTACAAGAGCAGGAATGCCTCCTCCTGACCCAATATCGACCAATCTGATGGGTGCGTTAACGTTTAAAGAAAGTCCAGTTAATACTTCTAGAAATCCTTCCCCGTTCTTTATATGGTTTTCAATAGGGAGAGGCCCTAAAAACTTATATTTTTGTGCTTNTTCTAGTGTTTCAAATAGTGTTTTCACTCTGAAGCAGCAGGATGAATGATGACATNCCTTCGAGGTTCGTCTCCTTCACTACTACTAGTCACAGAATCATTGTCAGAAACTGCATCGTGGATGATTTTTCTATCAGCTGAACCCATAGGCTCTAGCACTAAGGACTCTCCAGACTCATTGACAGTTTCGATCTGACGATGGGTAAATTCGATCAAAGAAGCCTTTCTCCGTTCGCGATAGCCCCCCACATCTATTGAAAGCCTATTTGTTCGCCTTCCAGCTGCATATCGTTGAACAGTGGTTCGAGCAAGGTCTTGTATCGCAAGAAGAGTTCCTGCTCTTGGCCCAATCAGAAGTCCAACATCATCACCATTAATTGATCCAATTATTCTTTCCTCCTCTAAATGAGTACTAGAAGAGGCTTCTACATCAAACCCTTTAATAATTCCATCCAAGAATTCAATAACAGCCTGCTCTTGCTCTGCTAGTGGCATAAGCTCTCTTTCTTCCATTTTCGCCGCCTTTACTTTCTTTTGGTTCGTATTTTTCCCATTGTTTTTCTTACGATTTTCTGTATTTTTTTCTTGATTTTTAGGGGTTTTTGATGAATTTTTTTGATTGTTTTGGTTGTTTGACTGTTGATTTTTTCGATTTTGTGGTTTTTTTCGGTTATTCCCTCTTTTTTTGTTATTTTCCTTTGATCTTGGACCTGTAGGCTTTACACGTGCGCGTACGCGCGCTTCGGTCTTTTTTAATCCAAGCCATTTGTTCTCTGGAGCTGTAACTACTTCAAACTCTGCGTCTTCTCGAGCTACTCCGAGCTGATCTAGCGCTAATTCTTCTGCTGCGGCAACATCATCGCCGCGAACTTCTACCCATTCCATATCTATTCTTCTTTTCTTTTCTTTTTACGACGTCGTGAACCTGGCGCGTCTTGGTCGGTTTCTTTCTTTGGCGTTACTCGCTTAGAGTGTGGCCTTGCTGATGGTTCTTTACGCTCTGCCACCTTACCTTTTTTAGGTGTTTCAGCTGGTNGTGGCTTTTTNTTTGCGTTTCTTTGGNGGATTAGNGACTGGACGGCGTCCGTGATCACCGGCCCCTTTTTGTGCTTTTGAATTCCGTATNNTNTCTTTTTCTCGNTCTTCCATTTCCTTTGCAGTTGGNACAACGACTTCTTTTTCTGNTTTNCTANCNCCATAAAANCGTTTAGTTATAAACATTTGTTGTCCAACTCTAAANATATTTGAAGTNAGAAAGTAGAAAATAAGAGCTGTNGGGAATGCGAATGAAAAGACAGGGAGCATAAATGGAATTANTTTCATAATCATGGCTTGCTGCGGGCTCATNGTATTTAAAGAGCGGCCTTGTATTTGTTTCTGTTGCAACCAAGAAGATACTCCAACAAGTATTACTAATAGTAAATAGGGGATTCCTGTTAAAATCCCCTCTCCGAGGGCTTGAGATGGACTTTGAGAAAGATCAAGGGCAAATGATTTCATTTCTGAAGTATTTGTTAAATTTTGGTAAAGATCAGAGCCCTTATCTACCCATTCCGGGTTATATGTCCTATCTGTAAAGGCTGTGATTTCTCCTGTCCCTCGTGTTACAGAATCACCAATTGCAAGACCTAAATCTCCAACTCTTCGGGTTAAACCACGAACTACATAAAAGAGCCCTAAAAATACAGGTGATTGGAATAAGATCGGGAGACATCCCCCTAATGGATTAACGTTGTTTGCTTGATACAACGCCATCATTTCGCGGTTCATTCGATCTCTGTCGTTTCCATACTTTTGTTTGAGTTTTTTTGTTTCAGGAGCAAGTCTCTGCATTGCCAACATAGATTTTGTTTGCCGGAGCGTAACTGGCGTCATAATCACCATAAAAATCAGGGTGAAAATGATTATTGACCCNCCATAACTTGGCCAAAAATTATAAATTTGGGTCAAAATATCTGCTAAAAAACTGAACATTCTAGACATTTTCAGGCCTTCCTGGAACAGGGTCATATCCGTAATTTCCCCAAGGATGACATCGGAGGAGTCGCTTTATAGAAATCCAGCTTCCTTTTGCGACTCCATGACGATCAATAGCTTCATCTGCATATTCAGAACAGGATGGAAAATATCGACAAGTCGGTTCTTTAAAGGAGAAAATTTGTTGGTAACCGCTTATTAAGAATTTTGTTGTTTTTTTCCCGATATTCGGTGATTGTTTTATTATATTCATTAAGTTTTTATAGGTTTTTTAAGGCTTTTTCTAGTATTTTTTGTGGATTTTTAGTTATCCAAGGTTCAGGTTTTATTCTGATCAAATAGCTTCCAGGTGGAATATTTTCCGGATCTAATAAATGAAGTCTTCGAAACTCTTCTCGTAATTGGCGCCGTATTTTATTTCGGATAACTGCTGATCCAACTTTTCGCGTTATCGAGAAAGCCAAACATGGGATATCACTACCATCAGATAGAAATACAACACTAATCGGGCCATCATTCGCCCGTTTCCCATATTTGAGTAGAGCTCTATGACGTTCTCGTCCGCTTACACGACCAATTACGCTGACAGTTTTTGCCTTCCACGCCGCCGTCGCGAATTAATTACCGCCCGGCCTCCTCTGGTTGACATTCGTTGACGAAACCCATGTTTTTTTGCTCTTTTACGAACATTGGGTTGGTAAGTTCTTTTCACTAACAATCCTTTGTTTCGTGATCCATTAATTTCAAATATTTTGATCACATTCATCTGTATAAATAACTATATAGATTTCATACACCCTGATTCACAAGCCCAACTCTGTGTTGACTTTTTACCTGCAGGCAGCACTTCAACCTATTATGTTCTCTTCTACAGTAGAGGCACACAAAGAGACATAACAACCTCTAATTCCCACATTATATTTCTACTTAAATAAAGTTATCCACAGGAAAGTATAATTATTCCTAAATTATGTTCCACAAGCTGTGGATAACTTTAAAAAACTGTGTCTGAACAGGGAAAACAAATCCACTTAACTTCCACTAGCATCATGTGGATAGTAGTGCTAGTTTGCACAACACACTTATAGAACTAATGTATCGATTCTGATTTATTGAGAAATTTATCTCAATACTTTACTTATAAAGAATTTATGCATCGTTCTTAAAATTTATAGATCGTTCAAATTTTAGGAAAATGAAATGTCAAATGTAAACCAATTATGGGATGCTTGCGCCCAATCTATTCGTGATCAAGTTTCAGATGGTGTTTGGAATTCAACTTTCAAAGAAGCCCGGCCCCTTTCGGTCACAAACGATGAGCTTGTTCTGACCGTTCCTAGCCAATGGGTTAAAGACCGAGTAGAAGGCCCCTTTAAACCTCTTGTAGCTGAAGCTCTTCATGAAGCCTCACCTACACATGTAAACCTTATTGTTGAAGTAGATACAAAGAATAGTGACGCTTTAGATCTTTCAGTTATTGACGATATCCCACTTATTCCAGAAGAGAATGAAGAAAATACTTATTCACCAGCGGAACCACATAACGAAATAAGAAGTGAACATATCACAAATGAGAAATACACGTTTGATTCTTTTGTAACAGGAACAAGCAACCGGTTTGCTCATGCAGCAGCACTGTCTGTTGCCGAAAGACCAGCGCAATCCTACAACCCTCTCTTTATACATGGGGAAGCTGGACTTGGAAAGACTCATTTATTACAAGCTATAGAAAATTACATTCATGAAAATTATCCTTCTCATTCAACCAGGTATGTTTCAACTGAAACATTTCTAAATGAATTTATAGAAGCGATACGTACAAATAATCGCGCTGAATTTAAAAGTCGCTATCGAGAAATAGATGTTCTTCTAATGGATGACATTCAATTTCTTGAAGGTAAAGAAGGCCTACAAGAAGAATTTTTTCATACATTTAACAGCCTCCATCAAGCAAACAAACAAATAGTTT